>JANNFN010000036.1:0-9849 GCA_031379885.1 Methylotenera sp. | reverse complement strand
CCTAAAGACATTATCATAACAATAATGAAATTAAAGACCATATTAATTGTAAGTTTGTTGGCCACAAATGTGGCGTTAGCAGAGAATGCCTCAAAACCTTCGCTGACGGGTAAGCCTTACACTGCGCCGACCAATTTAGATACAAGCTTGCCCGATTTGGGCGACGTTTCGCAAACCGTGCTAACGCCGCAGGATGAGCAGCGCATTGGTGAGCAGATTATGCGGGATGTGTCGACCAGCGACGACGTGGTACAAGATGTTGAAGTGATCGACTATGTGCAAGCGCTAGGTAATAAGTTGGCCGCTGCTAGCCCAGATAAAGAGCAAAAATTTAATTTTTTTGTCGTACAAGATAATTCGATTAATGCGTTTGCTATGCCGGGCGGTGTGGTGGGTGTGCATACGGGGCTTATTTTAGCGACGAATAGCGAATCAGAGCTTGCCAGCGTGTTAGGCCACGAAATTGGCCATGTCACGCAACGTCATATGGCGCGTATGTTGGCGCAACAAAGGCACGATACCTTTAAAAACATAGCAGGTATTGCGCTGGCACTGTTAGTGGCACGCTCTAACCCAGAGTTGGCCAATGGCGCATTGGCCACCGCTTCTGCAGCGGGTGTGCAGCGTCAGTTGGATTACACACGCGAACATGAGCGCGAGGCGGATCGCGTGGGTTTGAGCATTTTAGACAACGCAGGTTTTGATGCGCGCGCTATGCCCGCATTTTTTACCACTTTACAGCGCGGAACACGCTTTAGCGATGGTGCGGCGCCAAGTTTTTTGCGCACACATCCGCTTACAGCCGAGCGTATTGCTGATGTATCGAACCGTGTAGAAACCATGCCATATAAACAAGTCGCTGACAGCTTGGAATTCAACTTGGTAAAAGCCAAATTACGCGCCTCTGACGGCTTGGCGCAAGGCGCGATAGACCAATTTGAAGACGATATTAAAGAACGGCGATTTGCCAATGAAACCGCCGAGCATTATGGGTTGGCAGTGGCGATGCTACGCAAAAATGATTTAATTGGCACCGCAAATCAAGTGAAATGGTTAAAAGCTAACGCACCAAAAAATGCGTTTATAGAGAACTTGGCCGCACGTTTAGAAGTGGCGCGTAATAATCCGCAGGCTGCGGCAAGCCAATATGCTAAAGCACTGACTTTGTTTCCAAACCATCGCTCGTTAATTTATGGTTATTCCGAACATTTTTTGGCAATCAATCAGCCTGACAAAGCCATTAAATTGGTGCAAGATAAGCAAGCGGATTACCCGAATGATGCCTATTTTTATGATATTTTGGCAAAGGCATACACAACAAAAAATAAAAATTTGTTGCGTTTTCAGGCACAGGGAGAGTCATATTTTCGGCAATATAACCTGACAAAAGCTATCGAGCAGATGGAGTTTGCGATGAAAGCTAAAGATGGAAATTTTTATGAACATTCAATTGTAGATGCGCGCTTGAAAGAATTAAAGCGTTTGCAAGCAAATGAAAAATTAGCGGATGAGAGGCTAAGTTAGTGCAGCGTAGAAATTTTTTAGGCTTAATAATCGCAATCACAGCAACCGCGCTGCTATTGCCTCTCAGGGCAGTTGCTGCAGTATGGAATAAAGCAGCTTTCGAATCAAGTAAGCTTGATGAAGCAGAAAAAGGCTTGGCGATTAATGGCGAAACTACAAGTAAAGACATTGAAATTATCGCGCCAGATCGCGCTGAAAATGGTGCTATTGTTCAGTTGGAAATCACTAGTCGAATCCCGAATACCGAAGCAATTGCCGTGTTTGTGGAGAAGAACCCAACCGCACTCATAGGCAATTTTATGTTCAGTAATGGCGCGCTGCCGCAAATAGTCACGCGCATTAAAATGGCCGAAACTTCAGATATTAAAATTATTGTTAAAGCTGGTGATCGATATTTTACCGCTTCAAAAAATGTTGTCGTACTTGAAAATGGGTGCGGCTGATGGAAGCGAACATGAAAATGCGCGCCAAGCTAAAAGGCGACGTTACCGAAGTCAAAGTGATTATCAGCCACCCGATGGAAACAGGCCGCAAAAAAGATGATTTTGGCGCACTAATTCCTGCACATTTTATTCAATTAGTCACCACAACTTTGAATGACAAACCTTTACTAGAAATGCAGTGGGGTACAGGGATTTCTAAAAACCCTTATCTCACATTCTATTTAAAAGGCGCAAAAGTTGGCGACACTATATCTGTGACATGGCACGATAATTTAGGTGCAACGGCCACGCAAGATGTTGCGGTAATACAAGGTTGAAAAATGAATGAATTACTTTCTATTATGGAATTACAGTAGTAAATAGATACACTGCAAAAATCACCAAAAGTATCACGCCTTGTAGTACGTTGGTGCGCCCAGTTGAAAGCGATATTGACGTAACGAATAAAGACAACAACAACAACACGGTTGATTTCATATCAATGCCAAGCACCAGCGTCCAACCCATCATTAACGATAAAACGGCAACTGCTGGAATGGTCAGCCCAATGCTAGCAAGCGCAGAGCCAAGCGCTAAATTTAGACTGGTTTGAAACATATTCTTACGCGCTGCGCGCACTGCAGCCAAGCCCTCAGGCAACAATACAATACTCGCGATAATAACCCCCACCAGCTGATGTGGTGCCCCAATCGAGATGACCAGCGCTTCTATACTAGGCGCTAGCGATTTAGCCAGTAGCACCACTGCAACCAAACAAACAAGTAATAAGGCTGTACTTAAAATAACCACTTTTTTACTGGTGGTTGGTGTATAGGATTTTGCAATATCCGTATCGTCTGCCTCTAAAAAATAGTTTCTGTGCCGAATGATTTGTACAAACACAAAGGTGCCATACAGCACAAGTGAAACCACTGCGATAAAAGCGAGCTGGCTGGTGCTATATATTGGGCCAGCTGTTGTATTGGTGTAGTTAGGCAACACAAGCGTGAGCACCATGATGGCGGTGAGTGTTGTAAGTGCTGCGTTGGCACCATGTAATTTAAATACTTGCACTTTATGTAACACGCCACCAATTAACAAACATAAACCCACAATGCCCGCTACGATAATCATTACCGCAGCAAATACTGTATCACGCGCTAAAGCAGCTGTTTCAGCGCCACCTGCGAGCATTAACGAGATGATGAGTGCAACTTCAATCACGGTGATTGCAACAGCCAATAACAAAGTACCAAATGGCTCACCTAATTTATGCGCTACTACTTCTGCATGATGGACTGCTGCTAGCACGGTACCAATTAAGCCTGCCGACATGGCCAATAAATAAATATTACCTAGGCTTTCACTAATACCTACTTGTGCTCCAGTTAGAATTAACCAAGCTGCCACCGGCGCTAATATTGGCCAGGTCGTCATTTGAAATAGAGTTTTCATGTCAATATGCCTAGTGTTGTTTAATCATTTGTAATACTTAGTGCCACGGCTTCTGCTACTCTAATCCCGTCCACGCCTGCGGACAAAATTCCGCCTGCGTAACCGGCGCCTTCGCCGCATGGGTACAAACCTTTGGTGTTAATGCTTTGTAATGTATTGTCATCGCGCTTAATGCGAATCGGCGATGATGTTCGTGTTTCAACGCCCGTTAAAATGCCATCCGCAAGATCAAAGCCTTTAATTTGTTTTGCAAATTGTGGAATCGCCTCGCGGATTGCGGTAATCGCAAACTCTGGTAGCGCAGTTTCTAAGTTGGTTAAATGCACGCTGGGTGTGTAACTTGGCGTGACATCGCCAAACTTTGTTGAAGAAATATTGTTTAAAAAGTCACCAATCAGTTGCCCGGGAGCCGCATAACTATTGCCTCCCAGAGCATAGGCTTTTGCTTCCAATTCGCGTTGTAACTTCATTCCTGCTAGCGCGTCGCCAGGAAAATCCATCTCAGGCGTAATGCCAACGACGATGCCGGCGTTGGCGTTGCGCTCGTTACGCGAGTATTGGCTCATGCCGTTGGTCACTACGCAGCCTGTCTCGGATGCTGAGGCCACCACTGTGCCGCCTGGGCACATGCAAAAACTGTAAACACTGCGGCCGTTGCTGGCGTGATGCACCAATTTGTAATCGGCAGCGCCTAAAATAGGGTGCTGCGCGTTGGCGCCAAATCTTGCGCGGTCGATGAGCGATTGAGGATGCTCAATACGAAAGCCGATTGAAAAAGGCTTGGCTTCGATATAGATTTTTTTGCGGTGAATCATCTCAAACGTATCGCGCGCGCTGTGACCAACCGCCAAGATTAATTGATTCGTTGCAATGCGCTTGCCGCTTGCAAGCACTACGCCTTGCACTTCACCATTAGTAATTTCAATATCATCTACACGGGCTTCAAAACGAATCTCGCCACCCAGCGATTCAATGGTTTTGCGCATTTCTTCCACCATGCCGACCAATCTAAACGTGCCGATATGTGGGTGGCTCACGTACATAATTTCTTCTGGCGCACCCGCTTTTACAAATTCTTGAATCACTTTGCGGCCGTAATGTTTTGGGTCTTTAATCTGGCTGTAAAGTTTGCCATCAGAGAAAGTGCCTGCGCCGCCTTCGCCAAATTGCACGTTCGATTCTGGGTTAAGCTTGCCTTTACGCCAAAAATCCCAAGTGTCTTTAGTGCGCTCGCGCACAGCTTTACCGCGCTCTAACACAATCGGCTTAAAGCCAGATTGCGCCAAGATGAGCGCAGCAAAAATACCCGCAGGGCCAAAACCGACGATGACAGGACGCGATTGTAAAGCGGCTGGCGCGTTTGCAACGAACTTGTAAGATGTGTCTGGCGCGGGCTTTACATGCGGGTCTCGGCTTAGTTTGGCCAACACTTTTGCTTCACCATTCACTGTCACATCCAGCGAATATACCAACAAAATCGCATGCGCTTTACGCGCATCCACCCCGCGTTTGAAGATTGAAACCTCAAGCAAATCCGCCGCGTTAATCGCTAATTTTTTAATCACCGCCGCACGAATTTCGGCATCGCTATGGCCTTTATCTGTTGCGCTGGTCAAAGGTAGCTTTATTTCGGTAATTCGTAACATGTTTTATCCTTAGGATAGTGTTTATCTATCATTATTAGTTTACGGATTTAGTTCTGCGACTATATTTTCAGAATGCCAATGTTTCCATTGTTCACGTTCGTCATTAAATGTTTTTAAGCAAACTACTCTAGGACGAAGCCTAAGAACTGAGTCATTTTGAGATTTTGAGTAGATATAGCGATGAGCATGCCCCGCTATTAGGCGCTGGAATATAAGTGCCTGCTCTCTTGTTAATGTAGTTCCTCGCGGCAGTCGTTTATACCCTATTCGTGTATACAGTAAATGTTTTGTTGATAAAGGCATAAATATTTCTGTGCCAACACTGCCCCAGCCACCGCCATAATCATATTCTGCAAGGCTATTGTAATTTAGTTTTATTACAGGATCGTCGCTGGTCAACCATTCAATTTCTTTTGGGCTATGTAATATTGTCCATTGGTGTTTTAGTAGATGTTTGATGGTATTTTCAAGTAAGTATTTGATGCTGTATAACCAATAACCACGCCCAACAGTTGTTTCCACTCTTAGCGTTCCAATATCTTGATTAGGCTGAAATTTCTTTTTAACTTTTATAGGTAAAAGATTGGAGTGTTCGGGTTTTTCAGATTTAGGAAGCATCCCAGAAGCTTTCAACTCTTGAAACTCTTCAACAATATTTTTAAGAATATTTTCGGTAATTTCAGGTACTGTCTTTTCCCCTCGTTTTAGGATTTCAAACATACGCGCAGGCGTTCTAACATCTTGAGCAGCCAAAAATTTTACTAATAGTTCCCAGTCTTTTGGAGACAATCTATTTTCTGTAACAGCTTTTTTTATTGGTTCAGCGGCAGGGTTTTCAAAATCAGTATCAAACCATCTTTCAATATTATCTGATTCTTTTCCATCTATTAAACTTGTGTATAAATGCCTATGTTTACAAATTCCATTTGGTGTAGATGTCTTCCATATAGGATAATTTTCATGTGGTACTAATAATGAGTATCGCAATAATTTATTGTTTGAATCGCTCCAGTTATTTAAATAATTTTCTGGAACATAATGGCTATTTGCGCGAAATTTATCAACCATGAGTGTTAGCTTGTTAAATATTCAATTCCAGCTGCAGCAACTTCTTCAACATTGGCACAGTGATTGGCTTATGGGCGGTCAGCGACCATTCATCTAGCGCATTAAGCGTCGCCATCAGCGTCGGCAAATCGCGACGCAAATAGCGCAAACAATAATCGGTGACTTCATCGGGTAGCTTCATACCACGCTCTTTGGCGTGCTGTTTTAAGGCTAGCGCTTTTTCATCGTCATTCAAAGGCTGCAATTGATATACCAAGCCCCAAGCCAAGCGCGTAGCTAGATCATCGCGCAAGCCCATTTGCGTAGGCGCATGCAAACCGGCAGTGATTAAAATGCCGTCTTCAGCTTTTATTAGGTTATAAGTATTAAATAAATCTATTTGTGCTTCATTATCGAGCAAATGCACATCGTCTACCACCCGCATGGATATTGACTCACAGGCCGATAATAAATGTGATTTCCCACACCCTTTTTCGCCCCATAAATAAATAAAGTTTGATTGCGCGGTTTTTTTAAGTACAGCATTTAAGCTATTGAGAGCCTCGGCGTTACTGCCTACGATGAAATTTTGTAGCGATGGTGCCGCAGCCGGCTTGATGTCTAAAAGTAATTGCTTCATGCTGCGCTATTTTAAATAGGCATCGCTACCCAAGTAATTATCTTTGGTGTGACGCAAACCTACCGCAATTGCGGCGCTCACCGGCAAAGCCAGCAACACGCCCGCGAAACCGAATAATTGACCGCCAGCTAGCAAGGCGAAAATCACAATGACTGGATGTAGTCCGATACGATCGCCGACCAATTTGGGCGTGAGCACCATGCCTTCTAATACTTGGCCAATACCAAATACCAATAAAACTGGAACCACTTGGCCGAGACTAGTAAATTGCAATGCCGCTACAAGCATTGCCAATGCTAGACCTAGCGCAATACCTAAATAAGGCACAAAGCCTAACAAACCCGCGATTAAGCCAATTGGCAAGGCCATATCTAACCCAGCCAGCCAAAGCCCAAGCGCGTAAAATGCGCTCATAGCGAGCATCACGGTAAGTTGCCCGCGTAGAAATTCAGCTAATACTTGGTCGATTTCTGTGGCGATAGACACAGTTTTGTCATGCCATTCGCGCGGAACAAGTTCACCCATATTACTCACAAAACCATCCCAATCGCGAAGCAAATAGAACAGCACCACTGGCAGGAGTAAGATATTAGCTATCATGCCAACCAAAGCCAACCCATGGCTACCTGCTAGCTTGAGCGCATCACCTAATAAATCGCCAGCAGTTTTCCAGTTTTTGGTAATCACTTCTTGAATTTGTGCGCTATCTACATCGAAATGAATGCCGAACCTAGTGTGAAGCCACGGCTCGATTGAATCTCTTAAGCGGCCGATAAAAGCGGGTAGGCGCTCGGCGATGAGAGAAGACTCTTTTTGCAGTAGCGGAATGAGAATTAAAAAAAGTAAAAATATGGCGCCGAATATGGCTACCATCATCAAAACCGTGGCCAGTGTGCGGCCAAGCTTGAATTTTCCTAAACTTAATTGACTTAGCCTATCGACAAGCGGATCGCAAATATAGGCCAAAATCGCCGCAATTAAAAATGGCGTAAGCACGGGCAATAACAAGTAGATTAAAAATACGAAAATCGCGATTAAAATCAACCAGCGATTATTGGTGAGCAGATTGCCAGAATTGTTGTTTTGGGGTTTATTGACCATATGAGTTAAAATTATACTTTAAGTTAAACCATTCGCTAAAGTTATACCAATTGTTAACGCATTAAATTGAATCGAGATTAGTTTTGAACACAAATACTACCAACACAAGCTCAATTAGCTACCGCGATGCGGGCGTAGATATTGAAGCGGGCGACGCATTAGTTGAGCAGATTAAGCCTTATGCCAAACGCACTATGCGGCCAGAAGTGTTGGCGGGTATTGGTGGTTTTGGCTCACTTTTCGAGATGCCGAAAAAGTTTAAAAATCCTGTATTGGTTTCGGGCACAGATGGCGTGGGTACAAAATTAAAATTGGCTTTTGAGTTGAATAAACACGATACCGTCGGCATCGATTTGGTGGCCATGAGCGTGAATGATATTTTAGTACAAGGCGCAGAGCCATTGTTTTTCCTCGATTATTTTGCATGTGGCAAATTAGAAGTGGGTACTGCGGCGCAAGTGATTAAGGGCATTGCTGAAGGTTGCGAGCAATCTGGCTGCGCGCTGGTGGGCGGCGAAACGGCAGAAATGCCAGGTATGTACCCCGCGGGTGAGTATGATTTGGCGGGTTTTGCGGTAGGCTGTGTAGATAAAGAAAATATTATTAACGGATTGAGCATTACGGCTGGTGACGTAGTGCTTGGTTTGGCTTCCAGTGGTGCGCATTCCAACGGATATTCGCTGATTCGCAAGTTAATAGAAAAATCAGGTATCGATTTTGAATCTGACTTTTATGGAAGAAAATTTAAAGATGTGGTGATGGCGCCTACTAAAATTTATGTTAAGTCGCTTCTTAAGTTAATTGAAACACTTCCAATTAAAGGCATGGCGCATATTACAGGTGGTGGCATTACCGAGAATGTGCCACGTGTGCTACCACAAGGGCTCACTGCCGAAATCAATAAGCACAGCTGGGCTATGCCGCCATTGTTCACTTGGCTACAGGCACAGGGTAATGTGACAGATGCTGAAATGCATCGTACGTTTAACTGTGGTATTGGTATGGTGGTAATTATGGCAAAAGAGTACGCAGATGCAGCGCAGGCTTTGTTGTCTGAAGCAGGTGAGACAGTATCAGTAATAGGCCATATTCGTACTCAGCAGGAAGGTGAAGCACCAACTATTGTTGTTTAAAAATAGACAACGAATATATGAGTGATGCGTTAAATGACTTTACTCAACCATCGCTTAACCTGAGAAAGAAACGCACGTTGAAACTAAAGCACTTTATTATTTATTTGTATTTACCAATATTTTTGCTTGGGGGAAATTTTGCGCAAGCCTACCCAAAAAATATTCAACTAGAATACGATGTTACCCGCAATGGCAAGCTATTTGGCAAAGTCAAAGAAAGCTTCACACAAAATGGTAAACAATACAGCATAAAGTCTGTGACTAAGGGTGTTGGCATATATGCCCTATTGGGGGAGCGCAAGCTTACAAGCACTGGAGCGGTGACTAAAGAAGGTTTAAAGCCAAGTCATTTTGAATTGCATCAGGGCAGTAGCGCCAAAAAAACCTTGATTGCAGATTTTAATTGGGCAAAAAATATGCTCAATATGCAAGTAAAAGGTGAAACTAAAACTGAAAAATTAGATCTGGGCACACAAGATTTGGCAAGTTATGTGTATCAGTTTATGTTTAGCACATTCAAAAAAGATGAGGTTAAAGTAACCCTTACAACAGGCAAAAAACTGCATCAATACCAATACAAAGTGATGGCGCGCGGTTTGAATTTGGATGCGGCTAAGTCTAGTTATAAAACCTTGCATATTTCTAACGAAGCTGCGGCAGGTGATGAGAAAAAACAGCTTTGGTTAGCACAAGATCAATATTATTTACCAGTACGCTATAAGCTTACGGATGAAGATGGTGATAGTTTTGAGCAAACGTTAACAAAAATTCATGTGGAGTAAATTTGCAGAAATAATGCAAGACCCAAGTTATAAACCGCTTGGAGTTGCCCTGATTGTTTCATTGGCATTGCATGCATTTTTATTAGGAAAGCTTGATTT
>JANNFN010000028.1:0-10673 GCA_031379885.1 Methylotenera sp. | reverse complement strand
ACGGTCATTCCGCACACATACATGCGGACTTTGCCTACTTCAAGAGGAATAAATGTTTGCTTATCGCGGCTGAGGGAGTTGTAAATTTTTAACATTTGCGAATTATAATGGGTTAAAGCAGTGAAAATCGCTAAAAAAATGAAATTTATCGTCTTAACCCCTACATGGCTATTGGATGTTAGCTATGCAATTGATAGAATAGGGTTTTTACTAACTCGTCTGAGTATAACATAATGATAATTCGCAACACTTCGCTTTTAAAATCGCTCATTAAAATATTAATGGTTTTATCTTTTACCAGCACAACCGTATTTGCGGATGAGCTAAAAGATATTTCACAAATGGCAGAAAACGGCCAACAGGCGGCAGCGCTAGAACGCATTAATACTTACTTAGCAGCAAATCCAAAAGACGCACAAGCCATGTTTATGAAAGGCATTATCCTTGCCGAAAGCGGTAAGCGTGATGATGCGATTAAAAGCTTTACCGATTTAACCGAGAAATACCCTAACTTGCCAGAGCCATACAATAATTTGGCTGTTTTATACGCTGATGCAGGTCAATACGATAAAGCTAAAAAAGCCTTGGAAACCGCTATTAAAACGCACCCAAGTTATGCGACTGCGCATGAAAATTTAGGTGACATCTATGCGCGCATGGCCTCAGAAGCTTATGACAAGGCACTGCAATTGGATAATGGCAATACACGAGCACAAAGCAAATTATCCATGATTAAAGATTTATTTAATACTGGCAATAAAACTGCGCTGGCAGCCAAATCAAACGATGCTAATAAAACAAATAAATCAGCCACTATGCCAATTCGCCCTGCGGATAAAAAAGTGGAGCCGGTGAAGCCTGCAGTTGATACCACTGTAGATGAAGAGCAAAACATTACTGATGCGGTGAACAATTGGGCAAAGGCTTGGTCTAGTAAAGACTTAGATAAGTATTTTGCTAGTTATGCTGATAGCTTTAAGCCCGCAAAGGGAGAAAGCCGTAAAGATTGGGAGCAAACGCGTCGAGATCGTGTCAGCAAACCAGCGAACATAAGCGTTGAATTAGAAAACCAAAAAGTAATATTAGATGATGATAATGCTAAAGTGTCTTTTAAACAAAGCTATCGCGCTGGCGGAAAACCTATCCGCACCAATAAGACATTGATGATGAAGAAAACTAACGGCGTTTGGTTAATTGATCAAGAAATTGCATCTAATTAATTTTGCAGAAACACCCAAAGCAGGAATGACCGAAAATTGAAATGCCATTGATTCAAAAATTTAAGTTTTTAAAACTCTCACTTGTAGCTGCTTGTATCGTCTTGCCATGGAATGCCACTGCCGTTAATCATGGCAGCATGACGGATCAGCTGTTAAATCAAAAGTTTGGTCGTAATTTGGTCGAAAGCCTGCTGGTAAAAAGCTTATTAGAAATCACCGAAGGTAAAACAAAGCAGGCGTTCGAAACTGTGAACCAGCTTATTCGCACCGCGCCAAACTTCAAATTGGCCTATCTCATTCGTGGTGATTTGCTAACTTCGCAAGGTCATGCCTTAGAAACTTTTGGCGATTCTCACGCAACTGCCGACAGTACACCTAACAGCGAGGAGATTGAGGGCTTGCGGGATGAAGCACGTACACGCATCGACTATTACCTATCCGAGAAAAGAAACGCTCAGCAGCCTAATCTGTTGGTAAAGCTCGGTGCAGAGCAAGAGCATTTGATTGTCGTGGATACAGTGAAATCGCGCCTATTTTTGTACAAAAAAATAGATAACGGCCTGCAATATGTAGCAGATTATTATGTGACTGTTGGCAAAAATGGCGTTGGCAAACAAGCACAAGGTGACAAGCGCACGCCTTTGGGCGTTTATTTTGCTGGGCAAAAACTTACTCAGCCACTTGCAGATATGTATGGCGATGGCGCTTATCCTCTTAATTACCCCAATGAATTGGATCAGCACCAAAACAAAAACGGCTCTGGTATTTGGCTACATGGCACGCCAACAGACACTTACAGCCGTCCTCCACGCGCCAGCGATGGTTGTGTTGTGCTTAGCAACCCTGATTTAAAAGCCTTGGCACCCATCTTACAAACGGGCAAAACGCCTATTATTATTGCTAATAATCTAGAGTGGCTGGATGACAATCAATCAAGTGAAAAATTGGATGCTCAAGATGCAGAAAAACAAGCCTTGCAAAAAGCCATTGAAAGTTGGCGCAAAGATTGGATTTCGCAAGATAGTGACGATTACTTAAGCCATTACTCAAAAAAGTTTTTTTATAGTGACGGTGGATTTCAAAAGTGGGCAGATTACAAGCGTGGCATCCAAGCCAGCAAGCCTAAAGTAACTATCCAGATTAATGATGTCAGCATGTTTGGCTACCCAAAACAAAACTCGACATCAGAAATAGATCAGGCTGTTATTGTGGTTAATTTTGAGCAAGACTTTAAAAGCGCAAGTCTGCAAAATAAAATGCGTAAACGCCAATATTGGGTGAATGAAAACAATGAGTGGAAAATTATTTACGAAGGTGCCAGCTAAGTGTTCAATATCAAAGTGTTAAATTTAAAGCAGTATTTATTTGTTTTTTTAGTTGCTCTAGCAACCAATATCCATGCGGCTCCTAGCGTGGTATTTGAAACGTCCCAAGGCAATTTTACGGTGGAACTTTACCCTGAAAAAGCCCCTAACACTGTGGCAAATTTTTTGCAGTATGTAAAAGATGGCTTCTACGAAAATACTATTTTTCATCGCGTGATTAACCGCTTTATGATTCAAGGTGGTGGTTTTGAACGCGATATGACCGAAAAAAATACACGCGCACCAATTGTCAACGAATCAAATAATGGTTTGTTAAACGAGCTTGGCACCATTGCCATGGCACGGACGATGGATCCAGATTCTGCTACTGCGCAATTTTTTGTCAACCTAGCGGACAACCAATTTCTAAATTACACCAGCCCAGACCCTGAGCAAATAGGCTATTGCGTATTTGGAAAAGTGACCAGCGGCCTCGATGTAGTGCAAAAAATCGGCGTAGTCCAAACCACTTTCATCGGTAGAAACGCAGACGTCCCAGTTAAACCCATCACCATCAAAAGCGTAAAACTACTTGCTGAAGTAGCTAAAGAAACCAAGTGATTTTTTCTACTTCATTTTATTTTCAACAAATTTTAAGGATTTATTTTGGTCAAACTCACTACCAATTTTGGCGACATCACGCTGGAACTTAACGCCGAGAAGGCACCTATTACCGTGGCTAACTTTTTGCAATATGTGGAAAGTGGGTTTTATGATGGTGTGATTTTTCATCGTGTTATTGATGGTTTTATGATTCAGGGTGGTGGTTTTGACGCCAGTATGAAACAAAAATCTACAAAAGATGAAATTAAAAACGAGGCCGATAACGGCTTGGCCAATGATAAATACACCGTCGCAATGGCGCGTACTTCAATTCCAGATTCTGCTAGTAGCCAGTTTTTTATCAATATCGCGGACAACGATTTCCTCAATCACACCGCGCCTACATCCAGCGGCTGGGGTTATTGCGTATTTGGCAAAGTAGTTGAAGGTATGGACGTGGTTGATAAAATTGCTGGGGTAGCTACCACCAGTAAAGCTGGACACCGCGATGTGCCAGTTGAATCAGTTAGTATAGAAAAAGCTATTGTTATTTAACTGCTTGTATAGCGCATGGATTATTGCCTATTTATTTCTGATTTACATCTATGTGATTCTCGCCCGCACATTACCAAGGCCTTCATTGATTTTTTAGAAAAAATCGCCTCTAAATCGCAAGCGCTGTATATTTTAGGTGATTTGTTCGAGTATTGGGCGGGCGACGATTCAATTTTAACAGATGCCCTGCAGCCCAGTATATATGCGCTTCACAGTCTTTATAAAAAAGGCGTTCCTATTTTTTTAATGCATGGAAATCGTGATTTTTTATTGGGTGAAGACTTTGAAAATGTGACTGGCATCAAAATCTTGCCAGACCCAAGCTTAGTCATGCTGTATGGTAAACCAGTGTTGCTAAGCCACGGCGATGCGCTATGTACGGACGATATTGCCTATCAAGAATTTCGTAATGAAGTGCGTAACTCAACTTGGAAAACACAGTTTTTAAGCCAACCTCTTGCAAATAGAATTGCTTATATTGAGCAATTACGCGCTAAAAGTGAGCAAGAAAAAACCACCAAATCCATGCAGATTATGGATGTCAATACAGTCGCTGTGGATGATTTACTACGCAAATTTGCATATCCGCCCATTTTCATCCACGGACACACACACCGCCCAAATAAACATATCCACGTACTTGATGGGAAAACATGTGAACGTTGGGTATTGGGCGATTGGTACGAACAAGGCAGCTACCTAAAACTCAGTGCAAGCGGCTGTCAGACGCAAGTACTTGTGTGATAAAAGTGATGACTAAAAAATTATTAGTGTGTACTAACTACCGCGCAAACCCCAATAATCCCTCATGCGCTGCACGCGGTAGTAAGCAACTTTTGTCTAATTTAACGCAGCAATTACACACAAAAAATGTTTCGATTGAAGTGGAAGAGATACAATGCATGGGGTTTTGTAAGGTTGGCCCAAACGTTCGTTTAATACCAAATGGTGCGTTTTTTCATGAAGTGACGGATAAAAAAATTGCCGATATCATCAAAGTGGCAAAAGTATTTTTAAAAAAATAACTCGTTATGAGACGGCATAGCCAGGAATGCTAGCAGGATCGACTACATCAATTTGAGCAGGCTCCAAAAACTTCTCAGCGTAACGTAAATAAATTTTTTCTCGGATAAATAAATCAAAAACATCTGGGTCGATATGATTGTCCAGCCGCATTTTGCCTAAGATATTGAGTGTTTCTGAAAGTGTTTTCGCTTTTTTATAAGGTCTATCTTTAGAGGTTAAAGCTTCAAAAATATCAGCAATCCCCATCATGCGTGCTGGTATTGACATCTGCTCGCGGGTTAAGCCCTTAGGGTAGCCTTTTCCATCCATGCGTTCGTGATGCCCACCTGCATACTCAGGAACGCGCCTTAAGTCCTTAGGATAAGTTAACGCATCCAGCATATTAATAGTCACCACAATATGATTATTAATCACCATACGTTCTTCTGGTGTTAAAGTGCCGCGCTCTATATTAAGGTTATACACTTCGTTTTCGCTTAAAAATTTAGAGGTATGCCCGGAATCATTTAAATACTCATAATTAGCGATACCTTTAATGCGTTGCAAATCCTCTAATTGCATAGATTCGCCTCCGATATTCACTTTGCGAATAAAGTTCTTATCGTCTTCAAGCTCTCTTTTAATTCCATTAATTTCATGCTCAAGTTGCAAAGTATTTACGGTATTCCCGTTTCTGACGGAAGTAAGTGCTTTACGTAAACATGCATTTTCGCGTTGCGTTTTTAGTAGTTCAAATCGGTGATCTATTAAATGAATACGATCAAAAATCGTTTCTAATTTAGTGGCCTTATCCATTACATACTCTGGTGTCGTTACTTTGCCACAATCGTGTAGCCAAGCTGCAATTTTAAGTTCGTAAACCTCTTTTTCGGTCATCGTAAAGCTTTTTAATGGACCAACATCTGTTTTAATTGCTGCATCCGCAAGCATCATAGTTAGCTCCGGCACGCGCTGACAATGGCCACCAGTGTAAGGAGACTTTTCATCAATCGCATCCGCGATTAACTTAATGAAAGACTCGAATAAATTTTTAAGGCCATCAATTAAATTATGATTGGTGAGCGCTACCGCGGCTTGCGAGGCAAGAGACTCTACTAGACGCTGATGTGATTCTGAAAAAGGAATAATCTCGTTGCTGAGCGGATCAATTGCATTGATTAATTGTAAAACACCAATAATCTCATTTTCATGATTTGTCATCGGTACAGTCAAAAATGATTTTGAGCGATAACCTGTTTTTTCATCAAATTTTCTTGTGCCAGAGAAATCAAAACCTTCTGTCAAATAAGCATCAGGGATATTAACTGTTTGTGTGTTAACTACGCTGTAAGCGGCTACCATATTGGTGTTTGGCTCGCCATCTTCAAGGTAAATCGGCAAGGGTGGGAATGGGATTTCTTTGCCAGTTGTACCACCCATAGCAATATCAAGACTAAGAGTGCGCATAATCTCAAACTTGAGTTTAGCGTCATCTGTCACTGTATATAACGTACCGCCGTCTGCATTGGTTAACTCTTTAGCGCCCAATAAAATGATCTCAAGCAACCGATTGTTATCATGTTCGGCCGAAAGTGCTACGCCTATTGAGTTTAGGCGATCAAGCTGATTGAGCATGTCTATAGTTTGCATTGAAATTTTAATGGGAGAATCTAATTAAAATACATCTAGCTTGAGTGATTAATATCATCGCTCAAGCTAGATAAAATTCCATTTTAGTGCCTATCAAATCAATTACATCTTGGTCACTTAGCTCATATGCTTGTACGCCAGCATTTTGTCCATTGACCAATAACGGCTTTTCGCCTTCCACGTGCGATATAAAATAACCATGCGGTCGTTTGGTAATAACTGCCACTTGTATGCCTGGCTTACCAAGCGTAGTCATTGCTTTATTAAGTGAGAGCTCGCGACCAGAGTTATCCCCGCTTAAAACTCTTAGATAGCCTAATTTTGGAGCACTCTCATTAGCCTTAGTTGTTTCTGGACTTGAAGTTGCGGCAGATGTATTTTCAATACTTGGCGCTATAGAAGTTTCTTCAACTTCAGCTTTCACTTCTGGCGTAGATACGCTCAATTTTGCAGGTCGCATCACAACGGTGTTTTCAAAACCATAGCTGTTAGCTGGTTTATTTTCTTGTGCTTTATTCACATACTTTAGCTGATACTTACCAAACTCAATCACATCGCCATGATGTAGCACATGTTTTTTAATTGGCTTGTTGTTCACCATCGTGCCATTGGTGCTATTGAGATCTTCCAAAAACGAGTCACTGCCAATAGTAGTAATGATGGCATGATCACCACTAACAGCCAAGTTATCAATATGAATATCATTGGCAGGGCGCCTACCTATTGTGGTGCGCTCTTTATCTAATCCAAATTCACCTAATGAATTCCCGTCTAATGAAAAATGTAACGTCGCCATAATCCGCCTTAAAATTTACTTTATTTTTTTAAACAGGTTTTTAACCCAGCCTTTATCAGATGTAAACTCTTTTTTTATTTTTGCTACGATTACCGAAATATTATCTGTTCCACCATGTTCGTTTGCTACTTTAATTAACTTATTTGCTGCATCCGAGATATTACCATTAGCTACAAGCAGTATTTGCGCTATTTCTGGGTCAGAAACCAAATCTGACAAGCCATCAGAACACATCAAGTAAACATCATCTATCTCCACCTGAAACTCTTTTAGCTCAAGCTCAACTTCAGGGTCTATGCCTAAAGCCCGCGTCACCAAATTCTTGTTATTAGATAGTTTTGCCTGCTCTTGCGTAATCAAACCTGCTTTAATTTGTTCTTGTATCAATGAGTGATCTTCGGTAAGTTGTGTAAGCGTTTCACCTCGTAACCGATAGACACGCGAATCACCAATATGCCCAACCGCCAATGTATTCTCTGCAAATATACCCGCCACTAATGTAGTGCCCATGCCAGCACACTGTGGTTGATCTTGCGAGATCTGATAAATTGCAGCATTGGTTTTTCTAACAGCGTTCATCAGCATTTGCGATTCTGGTAATAAGTCTGATGCTAAGTCAATATTGCGTGATTTATTCTGTATATCCTCAGTAATCTCCGCCGCTATCATCAAAACAGCAATTTCACTTGCTATTTCACCTGCCTTATACCCTCCCATGCCATCAGCCAACACCAACAAGCCTATCGTTAAATCACTCGCAACAGCGTCTTCATTATGGTCCCGTAACAAGCCCACATTGGTTTGTCGCACTACTTTTATCGCATTGCTTACATTCAAAGTTTCAAGTCCAGTAATGTGCAAACCAAAATAAATTCAAACATTATTGATCGTCTACCAAGCAACTATCGCCTAAACTCTTGCGGTCTAGCAGTTTCTGCCACTTTATCCAGCACACCATTAATATATTTATGCCCATCTGTTCCGCCATAAAGTTTAGCTAACTCAACACCCTCGTTAATCGCTACGCGGTATGGAATGCTCATATCAAACATGAGTTCAAACGATGAAATACGCAAAATAGCGTGTTCCACAGGGCTCAATTCTTCTATTTTTCTATCGATAAACGTTGAAATTTGACTATCCAACTCGCTTATTTTGCCGGTCACGCCTTCCAATAAATGCTTAAAATAGGCTTCATCCGCTTTGTTGTACTCTGGATCTTCTTGTGCATCCAAAATAATTTGTTTTATCTCACCAGCATTAATCATGCCACGATACACCGCCTTTAATACCAGCTCACGTGACTTACGACGGTTTTGACTGGTTTTTGGTTTTTTAACCATCTTAATTTCACTTTTAGTCTCACTCGCGGAAGCATTCATAGCGCACGCACCAAATTAGCCATTTCAATTGCCACTTGTGCCGCTTCTGCGCCTTTAATGTGCATACGCGACAGTGCTTGATCATCATCCTCGGTAGTTAATACCGCATTCGCCACTGGTACGCCCGTGTTAAGCTGAACCTCCGAAATGCCGCGAGCAGACTCGTTTGCAACCACTTCAAAGTGATAGGTTTCACCACGGACAATTGCCCCCAATGCTATCAGTGCATCGTATTTTTCACTCAATGCCATGTGTTGTAAAATAAGCGGTGTTTCCAACGCGCCAGGAACTGTAGCAATGCGAATATCCGCTTCTTTGACGCCTAGTTTCAACAATTCTGCGTGACAAGCAGTTAACAAGCCGTCACAAATATTGCTATTAAAACGTGATTGCACAATGCCGATTTTTTTGCCTGCGCCGTTTAAATTGATATTTATTTTATTCAATTGATTCTCTATAAAGTGCTAAAAGTGGCTATTTTACCTGATAAGAGCTGACACAATTTGTCAGCATTTAACTAAATAAAGCCCATGCCTTTTGTATCGTGCTCCAAACGCCGTAACTAATTGGAATCAACACTGCAGCCCAAGCTAATTTAACCAACAAAGGATGTTGGTCTGCGCTGTTCAGTAAAACTGTATTGGATTCATTTTGTATGGACTTTTCGTGACTAATTCTATGCACTTCTGCTAATTCCGCATCCGTCATAAAGTATTTATCAGCCACTGGCTTTACCAGCATATTTGCAATAAACCCTACTACCATTAAACCCGCCAACACCACAAAAATTGGTGCGTAGACTTGATCAAATGGAATGTCTTTTTCAAGCCGAGTATCGTGCATATAATTAACCACTACAGGCCCTAAAATGCCTGCAGTAGACCATGCAGTAAGTAAGCGCCCGTGAATTGCCCCCACAAACTGTGTACCGAACATATCGGCCAAGTAGGCGGGAATGGTTGCAAATCCACCCCCGTACATCGAAGCTATCACGCAAAAACATGCCACAAATAATGCCAGCGACTTAAAACCTGCCACGTAAGTTGCAGTGCAATACATGATTGCACCTAAAATAAAGAAAATATAGTAAGTGCGCTTGCGGCCAAGTTTGTCAGATGATGTTGCCCAAGCAAAACGTCCGAAAATATTAAATAGTGAAATTAAGCCTACAAAGCCGGCGCCCACCGCCGCAGCGGCAGCTGTCATCGCTTCGTCTTTTTTAATATCTGCAAAACCAACCCCAGCGTGACCAATAAGTGCGCCGCCAAAGGTTTCCTGTAACATGGGCGCAGCCGCACCAATAATGCCAATACCTGCAGAAACATTCATGCACAACACCAGCCACAGCAGCCAAAATTGCGGTGTTTTATGTGCGTTTTTTAAATGCACATGTTTTGATGCAATCATGGTATTTTTTGCGGTCACTGGAGGCGTCCAATTAGCTGGCTTCCAGCCTACTGGTGGCACACGATAGCCCAATGCGCCACAAAGCATAAATACTGCATAAATTGCCGCCAATACCACAAATGTTTGCCAAACGCCTACGCTGGTGGGTGTTGCAAAATGCGCCATGAGTTTTGTTGCCAGTGGCGAACCTATCATGGCGCCGCCACCAAAGCCCATAATCGCCATGCCAGTGGCCATGCCGCGTCTATCGGGAAACCATTTGATTAGCGTAGACACAGGTGAAATATAGCCTAAACCTAGCCCAATACCACCAATAACGCCGCTACCCAACCACATTAACCATAATTGGTGGGCATAAACGCCGTAAGCTGAAATCAACAAGCCACCGCACCAGCACAGCATGGAAACCAAGCCCGCTTTGCGCGGCCCTTCGCGTTCTAACCAACCACCCCAAAGTGCTGCCGAGCAACCCAGCAGCACGAAAAAAAGCGTGTACATCCAACCCAAATCAAACTGCGTCCAGTTACAATCGGTGGCGGTTAAAGCACGCATGGTGCCAGATAGTTTTTCACCAAAAGTAATCGCCCCCGCCGCACAGGCTAGTAGTGGCTTACCATCTGCTCCCATCAGTGCATTGCCTAATGGCTTCCAAAACACGCTGAAACCATATGCCATGCCAATAGATAAATGCACAGCCAAGGCGGCTGGCGGCACTAACCAACGGTTAAAATTTGCGTTTGCGGTAATATAT
>JANNFN010000136.1:0-1738 GCA_031379885.1 Methylotenera sp. | reverse complement strand
TATTAAAAGGCGAGTTTAAAGAAGGATGGATACCAGATAATTATTACGGCAAATATGTGTATCCCATATTAAATAAAGAGCTTTATATATTGGGTGAATTTAAATCCTTTTCCAATACCGTGTTTAAAACCGAAGCCTTTCCGGATATTGCATATTACATTGACGGCTTTTTTTATAATCGTAATAAGCAAATTATCAGTATCGATAAGTTAAAAGAGCTAATCTGTGCAACTGGTGATAAAGTTTTTTTAAAGAAAGATTACTCAAAGCGCGGTGGCGGCATTGCTAAACTTAGCGCGAATGAAATAGATGAAAATGCGATGAAAATCTTTGGTAATTGCGTCATTCAAACGGCCATTCACCAGCATGAATATTTTGACCAATTTAAAATAGGCTCTGTCGCTACCATCAGAATTACCACCGTCAAAGAACCTGATGGGGTATTTAGCATGCGGGCTGCAAATTTACGATTTGGATTAGATAAAGCGGAATGGATTGAATCAACTCGTAGAATGCTCATCGCGATTACTAACGAAGATGGCGATTTAGATTCGTATGGTTATGATAGCAATTGGAAGAAAACCTTAACACACCCTGATACGCATGTACCTTTTGCAAACAAACGCATTCCACATTTTGAGTTGGCATTAAAAACATGCTTAAACCTGCATTCGCAAGTGCCGCACTTTGGTGTTATTGGATGGGATTTAGCCATTGATAAAGATAACAAGATTAAATTAATTGAATGGAACACGGCACATTCTGGCATATCATTTAACGAGGGAACTGTGGGGCCATGCTTTATTGGACTTAATTGGGAAAAGCTTAAAAATAAACAATAATGATGGCCAAATTATCATCATGTTATTAGGCTTACCAAGTGGTTATTGATAATGCACTCTGGCTCAATTTAGCAGTCGCCTTGGGCATTGGGCTGCTGATTGGCGCTGAGCGTGAGCGCAACAAAGGCACTGGGCCAGACAGAGCATCTGCAGGCATTCGCACTTTTACTATCGCCTCACTACTTGGCGCTGTGAGTATCACGTTTAATTTTTGGCTACTCGTAGTTTCAATATTCTGCGTGATGATTTTTGCAGCCATTTCTTACTACAACAGACGCGGTAAAGACCCTGGGCTTACCACCGAAATCACACTAGTTTTTACCGTGATTTTGGGCGGGCTAGCCATGAGCACAGCCGCTTTAGCTGCAGCGCTGGCCGTAGCAGTCGCCATACTGCTGGCGGCTAAAGAGCCTATTCATGGCTTTGTGCTTGGCGTGGTGACAAAAAATGAGTTGAATGATTTTCTCATTCTTGCCGCTGCAACTCTCATCATATTGCCGCTTGTACCTAATGAATCTATCGGACCATTCGAGGCTATTAACCCGCGCAATCTTTGGTTGATTGTGATTTTGGTCATGGTGATTAGCGCGCTCGGTCACCTTGCTTTGCGCTGGCTAGGCGGGCGTATCGGGCTGCCGATTGTTGGGCTGGTATCAGGTTTTATTTCAAGCATCGCAACTGTGGGTACAATGGGGGAGCGCGCTAAAGAAACCCCTAACTTAATGGGTGCGGCGGTGGCGGGCGCGGTGTTATCCTGCCTCGCGACTATTTTACAGCTTGCGATGCTGCTCGCGGCAATTCACCCGCCCACATTACACGCACTGATGTGGCCGCTTATTTTTGGCGGCGTTTCAATTGCGATATATGGTTTGGTGGTAACTTTAAAATCCTTCCAT
>JANNFN010000132.1:0-5262 GCA_031379885.1 Methylotenera sp. | reverse complement strand
AATATCGTCTGAAATATTAATAGGCACTTCATTATTTTGCACATTTTGCAGGAGATTTTTGGCCTTTTCAGCCGTCATCTCGCGTAATAATTCGCCGCGCAAATTATGCACGCCCTCACTATCCATCAAAAAAATCAGCTTATCAGCATCCAATGCTATCGCAGTGCTAACAGCTACATCTTCCAAGCTTAAATTAAATGCCTCGCCCGTAGGCGAATACCCAAGCGGGGAGAGCAGCACTAGCTCACCATCATTCAAGCGTTTCTGAATGCTGGCAGCATCTACTTTGCGCACTTCGCCTGTGTGCTGCAAATCCACGCCATCGCGCACACCTAGAGGCTTGGCAGTGACAAAGTTCCCACTTGCTACGCGAATATCTGCACCTGCCATAGGCGAATTTGCAATGCCCATGGAGAGTAATGCTTCAATCTCCACCCGCACTGCGCCATTCGCTTCTTTGACGATTTCCATGGCTTCGTCATCCGTTACCCGCAAACCGTTGTGCAGTGTAGGGGTGAGCTTGGCACGTTTTAAACGTTGTTCAATTTGCGGGCGCGCGCCATGCACCAGCACCAGCCTTACTTCTAGGCTGGCTAGTAAATTTAAATCGTGCGATAGCGCAATAAATTGCTTTTCATCAACAATCTCGCCACCAAAAGCTATGACAAAGGTGCGACCCCCAAACGCGTGAATATAAGGCGTTGCACTACGGAACCATTGCACGAAATCTTTCGCGTTGCTTGTTGTAACGTTAGTTTGAGGCGATGAAGGGCTTTGCGTTAATTCACTTTGTGCATACAAGTATGCAGGCGTGCAATCAAGCGCAGAAGCTACCTTGCGCAGCGTGGCTTCGTTAATACCCAACTCTCCGCGCTCGATGCGCGATAAATTGCCAGCATCTGCAGCCACTAAATTGGCGAGCGTTTGCAGTGTTAGGTTGAGTGATTTACGCCTTGCCCGTATTGAAGCACCAAGATGCATAATTATTTAACTTATATGTAAAATTTACATAATAATAAATAATTTTTGTAATTTATGCAATTAATTTAGCCTAAAAATCACCCCAAAGCGTTTGCATTGTCGCGATTGCGGTTAAAGCGGCAGTTTCGGTACGTAAAATGCGTGGGCCGAGAACGATGGATTGAAAGCCGTGATTGGCTGCTAAATCAATCTCCGCTAGGCTTAAGCCGCCTTCTGCACCTATGAGTAATTGGATGTTTTGCGTGGCTTTAGGCAGCGCTGATAATTGTTTCGCACCGATTGGATTAAGTAAAATGCGCAAATTGGCATCGCCAGCACCCGCATGGATGTTAGCTCCCAGCCATGCTGTTAAACTTAATGGAATTGCGACTTGCGGAATTTTTGCGCGCCCGCACTGCTCGCAGGCAGCAATCACTATATTTTGCCAATGCTCTAGACGTTTTTGTGCGCGCTCGGGCGAGAGTTTTATCACGCTGCGCTCTGTCGAAAGTGGTTGTATTTGTGTCACGCCAAGTTCCACCGCCTTTTGAATCGTATAATCCATGCGCTCGCCACTGGATATGCCTTGCAGCAAAGTGATGTTGAGTGGCGATTCGTTATTAATGGCTTCGCTAGACTTTACCTTGGCCAGCACTTCACTTTTTTTTACACTCATTAGCTCGCAGGTATAATCATAACCATCGCTATTAAATAATTTAATGGCATCACCCACATTTAAACGCAGTACGCGCGTGGCATGCACGGCAGCATTTTCAGATAACTTAACTATTGAACCAAGCTTAAAATTTTCTGCACTATAAAAACGATGGTTAGACATGATGCAAACAACTTAAAGAGATAATATTGAATTATAAAGTTTTTTGGGAGCCCAAGTTGGGAATTTAGCATGGCAAGTTTAAACCCACCCTTATGCGATTTTGGTTGGCAAGCGCCAGATTTTAACTTGGTGAATGTCGATGGCAACTTGGTTTCGCTTGATTTGGCGATGGGCAAAAACGGCCTGTTGGTGATGTTTATTTGCAACCATTGCCCTTACGTAAAGGCTATTCTGCCAAGGTTAATTCATGATGTGAGCGAGCTGAAAATGCTCGGCGTGAATACTGTGGCGATTATGAGCAACGACCCGACCGATTACCCAGAAGACAGCGTCGAAAATATGAAAATCATCGCTCGCGAGCTGGATTTCCCTTTCCCGTATTTGTTAGATGCTAGTCAGCAAATTGCTAAAAATTATGGCGCAGTGTGCACGCCTGATTTTTTTGGATTTAATAACAAATTTCAGTTGCAATACCGCGGTCGTTTTGACGAATCCCGCAAAGAAACTGCGCCCAACAGCACACGCGACTTATTCAAAGCCATGCAACAAATTGCAGAGACTGGGCAAGGGCCGAGAGAGCAAATTGCGAGTATTGGGTGCAGTATAAAGTGGCTTTCATAGTAGTTTGTATGGAGGCGCATTAATGATAATCCCAACGCAATACATGCCATATTTTCTGATAGCTTTGATTGTCATCATGCTCGCAGAAACGTTACGTGCTTATCGGCGGTATAAAACTAAAGCGCTTGAGCCGCCAGCGGATACTGACAATCGAGAGCGAATTACCGATATAAGCGATGTGATTAGTAGGCTATTGTTTTTGGTGATATTTGTTGCAAGTTTTATTTATAGTGTTTTGTAATTTTAGGATAATCACGTGAACCAAACCAACAAACTCAAATGGGGCATTCTCGGGGCTGCCCGCGTGAACGAGCGTTTGCTGCCTGCAATTATCGAGGCGCCGAACTCGCAACTGGTGGCAATCGCCAGCCGCCGCGCGGGTGCGGCAAAAGCCACGTTAGAAAAATATGCACCTTGCCATCAAAATGTAGCGTGCTACGACGATATGGATTCGCTGATTAATGACAAGAATATTGAGGCGATTTATTGCCCGATGGCGAATGAAGAGCATGCAGAATGGGCGCTGAAGGCGATTAATGCTGGCAAGCATGTGTTGATTGAAAAGCCGATGGCGACAAAACTAAGCGATATTGAAGCGATTGAAGCTGCGGCTAAAAAAGCCAACGTCAAAGTGATGGAAGGTTTTATGTATCGCTTTCATCCTCAGCACAAACGCGTGCAAGAAATTGTAGAAAGCGGTTTGATAGGTGATGTGCTTTCCGCCCGCGCTAGCTACTCATTTTTAATGAAGCAAGCACGTATGTATCGCATCAACCGTAGCATGGCAGATGGCGGTGGTGCACTGTGGGATATTGGCCCTTACGCAATCCATTCACTCCGCTGGTGCTTCGGCATTGAAGCTGTTTCTGTGATTGCGCATGCCAAGCTGAATGAACATGGTGCAGATATTGTCACCAGTGGCGTACTGGATTTCGGCAACGATGCCGAAGGCCGTGCGCGATTTGGGCATTTTGATATTAGTTTTGAGCGTAGCCGCAAATCAGAATACGAAATCATTGGCACCAAAGGTTGCGTAAAATGCCACGCAGCATGGGTATTCCAGAACGATGTACCAGTGATTAGCTGGGCGTTGGAGGACGGAAAGTTCGCAGAAGAACGCTTTGCGCCAAGCAACCACTTTACGCTAGAGATTGAACACTTTAGCGATTGCGTGCTTAACAACAAAGCACCGCACTTAACATTTGATGACGCTAAAGCGAACTGCAAAACAATTGAAGCAGTAATAAAATCAATCACGACTAAACATTTAGTCACGCTTAGTTGAATAGTATTTGATAAATAAAATTTATCAAATACATTAAAAACATCAAATATGCTTATTTTTAAACTTCCTATATGATGCGTGGTCTGTACTAGATAACTCACTAAATACAATGCGAGTCTAGTCATCAGTTTTTTTAATCATAGCGAAGGAAGTAATAATGATAGTAACAGTACCAAATGTTGTATTTAAAACCCGTGTGCGTGATGAAAGTATCGGCGGCGATAACCCGTTCCGTTGGCAAGATGTCACAACGGCAGATATTTTTAAAGGTAAAAAAGTTGTTATCGTGGCATTGCCAGGTGCGTTTACGCCAACCTGCTCAAGCACGCATTTACCTGGTTTCGAGGCTAAATATGCCGAATTTAAAGCACTAGGCATTGATGAGATTTACTGCTTAAGCGTAAACGATGCGTTTACCATGTTTCAATGGGGTAAGCATTTAGGCATTAAAAACGTAAAAATGTTGCCAGATGGTAACGGTGACTTTACACGTGGCATGGGCATGCTTGTGAAAAAAGAAAACCTAGGCTTTGGCGACCGCTCATGGCGTTATGCTATGTTGGTAGATAACCAAGAAGTGAAGCAAGTTTTTGCTGAAGCTGGCAAAGCAGATAACTTTGGTGATGATCCATTCTTAGTGAGCGATGCAGACACCATGTTAAATTATTTAAAAAATAATTAATCGCATTCGCTTTAACTGTTCGTTTGAAACTAGGCGGTGTTGAGATGCACCGCCTTTTTATTTTATATATTAAAGAGAACAAAATTGACTAGTTATACCCAAACAACCCAATACGATTTTGATTTATTTGTAATAGGTGCAGGCTCTGGCGGAGTGCGCGCAGCACGCATGGCTGCAGGGCATGGCGCAAGTGTAGCCATTGCAGAAGATTTATATTTTGGCGGCACCTGTGTCAATGTAGGCTGTGTACCTAAAAAACTCTATGTATATGCATCACAGTTTAGCGAGAGCTTTACAGGTTCAGCAGGTTTTGGTTGGAGCGTTTCAGAGCCCAAATTTGATTGGGCTAAATTGGTAGCCAATAAAGATGCAGAAATTGCTAGGCTACAAAATGTCTACGAAAACTTGCTACAAAATAGCGGCGTTAATGTGGTAAATGGCCGTGCTAATTTGGTAGATGCACATACGGTAAAAATTGCTGATAAAACGTATACGGCAGAACGTATTTTGGTCTCTACTGGCGGCTGGCCGTTTGTGCCAGATGTGGAAGGTAAAGAGCATATTGTGACCTCAAACGAGATTTTTAACCTACCAAAATTACCTAAGCAAATGGTTATTGTAGGCGGCGGTTATATTGCGGTAGAGTTCGCAGGCATTATGCATGGCTTGGGTGTCGATGTGACTGTTTTTGAGCGTGGCGACAAAGTGTTGCGTGGATTTGATGAGGACATTCGCGACTTTTTGGTGGCAGAAATGATTAAAAAAGGCATTAAATTTATGCCTAACACCAAGGTTGACCGCATTGAACAAGTAAGTGCAGGCTTTACTGTGCACACCGTCACTGGCGAAACGGTGCCAACAGATTTAGTCATGTAC
>JANNFN010000099.1:0-31212 GCA_031379885.1 Methylotenera sp. | reverse complement strand
GAAAAAATTGGTTTTTAGTCATTCACTTAGCAAAAACATGAAAATTCATGCGCTCATAAAAAGTGCATATGCTTTAAATGTGCACCATATTAGTGCTTAGCAGGATTGCCATTGTTGCATTTGATTTCGCGCTATAATTTGATGCATAAAATGTAACACGGGAGTCTTAAATGGAAACGATGAGCAAAATCCTTGAGCGTGCGAAAAAACGTGCGGAAGAATTAAATTTACCATACGCTGGCGCACTTACCCCGCAAGAAGCCTGCGAAGTGTTGCAAAAAACACAGCATGCTAAATTGATTGATGTGCGCACAATTGCAGAATTGGATCTAGTAGGCAAAGTTCCAGGTGCCACACACATAGAGTGGGCATTTTACCCAGGCATGGTAGCTAACCCTGATTTTGCAAAGCATTTAGAAATGCAGGTTGATAAAGAAGCACTGGTTATTTTTATGTGCCGAACTGGTGGCCGCTCGCATAATGCCGCTGCAACTGCCGCAAAGTTAGGCTTTACCGAAGCCTACAACATGCTAGAAGGTTTTGAAGGCGAAGCAAATGCAGAAAAACAACGCACATTAATCAATGGCTGGAAGCACGCTGGATTGCCTTGGTCAAATTAAAAATTGGCTTTTGGAAATAAAAAATGACAGATAAGTACGCCGTCATCGGCAACCCCATCGCGCACAGCAAATCGCCACAAATTCACCGTGCGTTTGCAGACCAATTTAAACATACTGACACCCCTCAAGACATTAGCTACGAAATAAAATTTGCGGATTTGGATGGCTTTGAAGCGAAGGTTCGTGAGCTGATTGCACAAGGCTATAAGGGTGCAAATGTGACGGTGCCGTTTAAGTTTGAGGCCTACAAGATTTGCGACAGCCATAGCGCTCGAGCGGTAAGCTCGGGTTCAGGTGCAGTGAACACATTAACATTTTTTAGTAATGGTAAAATTCATGGAGATAACACTGACGGCATTGGTTTGCGCAATGATATTGAACAAAATCTTAAATTTCCGATTGGAAATAAAGACATATTGATTCTGGGCGCAGGCGGGGCAGCTTATGGTGTTTTAAATTCGCTAATTGGCGCTAAAAGTACAACTATCGCTAACCGTACACAGGAAAAAGCAACTGAGCTACAAATTGTTATGAGAGCCGCTGATTATGAAGTTGGAGTAAAAACATTCGATGCTTTGGACAGACAGTATGATTTAATTATCAATGCAACATCCACGGGTTTAACAGATACTGTTTTACCAATTCCAAGCAGTATTTTTGCTGAAGGTTGTTTGGCTTACGAGATGATGTACGGTCGTGAAACACCTTTTATGAAGCAAGCTAGAGCCGCTGCCGCGCAAGTATCTGATGGCTTAGGTATGCTGGTAGAGCAGGCTGCAGAGTCATTTCATTCGTGGCGGCCTGTAAAAAAACCACAAACCGCGCCGGTCATCGCAATGTTGAGAAACGCGAATTGATTCGTTGGCTGTTTTACAAATCGCCAAACACTTCATTAAGTGTAGGTGGCCTGTTCAAGCGCATCTTCGTGCTATTTGTGTTATTTGTTTTGCTATATCAACTTTGGATTTTTTTGCACATTTGCTGGTGGACAAAATTCAACCCCTCCTCAAGTGCGTTTATGGAAGACCGTTTAGAGGTGATTCAAGAAACCAAGCCAGATGCGGAGCTGAAGTATAAATGGGTGGATTATGCACATATTTCAAACAACCTAAAACGCGCAGTCATCGCCAGTGAAGATTCCAAATTTAGCGACCACGATGGTTTTGATTGGGAAGGCATCGAAAAAGCTTACGAGAAAAACTTAAAAAAAGGCAAAATCGTCGCAGGCGGTTCCACCATTAGTCAGCAGCTTGCCAAGAACTTGTTTTTATCCAGCCGTCGCACGCCTTGGCGCAAAGGCGAAGAGGCGATTATTACTGTGATGCTCGAAAAGATGCTCAGCAAACAACGCATTTTAGAGATTTATTTAAACGTGATTGAATGGGGCAACGGCATATTCGGCGCAGAGGCCGCATCGCGTCACTATTTTAAAACCAGCGCAGGCAGTTTATCGACACAGCAAGCGGCCAAACTTGCTGCCATGATTCCCAACCCACGCTTTTACGATGCACATAAATCAACACGCTATTTAAACCGCAGAACAGCCACTATACTCGCGCGCATGCGTATGAGTGAGCTACCAAAAAACCCAACGCTGGAAAAAAGTACTGCTAAAAAATAAGCAGCTAAATTAAGTGGTGAGTTTTGCAACGATTTTTCGCACGATTGGCGCAATTACCAAAATACTGGGGAAGGCGATTGGCCAAGCAAGTAAAAATGAGTGCAACCATTGCGCAATAAAAAGTGGCGTAAAGCCAAGGTGAATGGCGGTGAGTACGCCCGACATCAATAACGCCATAAGCACCGACATGAAAAATGCGAACAATAAGTTTGAATGTTTGGGGTTGATTTTCATATTTAAACTATAAAATGGCTTTCAAATATTGTCCCGTATAACTTTTTGGGTTTTCTGCCACTTGTTCCGGTGTACCTTTGGCGATAATTAAACCACCACCATCGCCGCCTTCTGGCCCCATGTCGACAATCCAATCCGCAGTTTTAATCACATCTAAATTATGCTCGATAATCACAATGGTGTTGCCCGCGTCACGTAGGCGGTGAATCACATCCAATAATAATTGAATATCGGCAAAGTGCAAACCAGTGGTGGGTTCGTCCAAAATATATAGCGTACGGCCAGTATCACGTTTGCTTAATTCAAGTGAGAGTTTTACGCGCTGCGCCTCGCCGCCGCTTAATGTGGTGGCAGATTGTCCAAGCGTAATATAACCCAAACCCACATCTAGCAAGGTTTTGAGTTTGCGCGAAATCACTGGTTGTGCACTAAAAAAAGTGTGCGCTTGCTCCACCGTCATCTCGAGCACTTCGCGAATATTTTTACCTTTAAAATGGATTTCTAAGGTTTCGCGGTTGTAGCGCTGCCCTTTGCACACATCGCACGGCACGTAAACATCAGGCAAAAAGTGCATTTCTACACGTATTACGCCATCGCCTTGGCAAGCTTCGCAGCGGCCGCCTTTTACGTTAAACGAGTATCTGCCTGGGCCGTAGCCACGCGCGCGGCTTTCTGGCACACCAGCAAATAAATCGCGAATGGGTGTGAATAGTCCTGTGTAAGTGGCAGGGTTTGAACGTGGAGTACGGCCAATCGGGCTCTGGTCAACATCCACTACTTTGTCAAAAAATGCTAGGCCATCCACCTCCCCAAACGGTGCGGGCTCTGTATTGCTGCCGTATAAATGCTGCGCAACGACGCGATAAAGTGTGTCATTAATCAGTGTCGATTTACCGCTGCCAGATACGCCCGTAATGCAGGTGAGCAGTCCGACAGGGATTTCAACTGAAACATCACGCAAATTATTGCCAGTCGCATTGGTGAGTTTTAACCAGCGCGCAGGGTCAGCTTTTGTGCGTACTTTTTTGTATTCAATCTTCTTTTTACCGCTTAAATATTGGCCTGTAAGCGACTTTGTGTTGGCCTGAATTTCAACTGGCGTGCCTTCTGCCACAATTTCGCCACCATGCTCGCCTGCGCCAGGGCCAATATCAACAACGTAATCTGCACTCAAAATTGCATCGTGATCATGCTCGACTACAATCACTGTGTTGCCAATATCACGTAGGCGTTTCAGCGTTTCTAGCAGGCGGTCATTGTCTCTTTGGTGCAAACCAATTGAAGGTTCATCCAGAACATACATGACACCAGTTAAGCCGCTACCGATTTGCGAAGCCAAGCGAATACGTTGCGCTTCACCGCCTGATAAGGTTTCGGCCGAGCGAGAAAGTGATAAATACTCAAGCCCAACGTTGGTTAAAAATTTAAGACGGTTCTGAATTTCTGTGACGATTTTATCGGCAATCGCAAGCTTGGCACCCTCTAGTTTAAGCGACTCAAAGAAAGTGAGTGCTTGCTTAAGTGGCACTTGGCAAACTTCATGGATGTTTTTATTACCCACTTTTACGTGGCGCGCTTCAATGCGTAGCCGCGTGCCAGCACAATCTGGGCAAGCTTGATTATTTAGATATTTTGCTAGTTCTTCACGTACTGCTGAGGAATCACTTTCGCGATAACGACGTTGTAGATTGTTTAAAATGCCTTCGAAAGTATGCGTTTTGCCAAAAAATGTGCCGCGCTCGTTTAAGTATTTAAACGCAATCACTTCGCGCCCAGAACCATTAAGTAGCACGCTCTGAATATGTTCTGGCAATTCTTCAAACGCCATTTCCAAATCAAAATTATAATGTGCGGCTAAACTCGCCAGCATTTGAAAATAAAATTGATTGCGTTTATCCCAGCCTTTAATCGCGCCGCTTGCCAGCGATAATGTAGGGAAAGCTACCACGCGTTTTGGATCGAAAAAGCTGATATTGCCCAAGCCATCGCATTTTGGGCATGCCCCCATTGGGTTGTTGAATGAGAATAGGCGTGGCTCTAACTCTGCCAATGAATAATCGCATACCGGGCAAGAGAACTTGGCGGAAAATAAATGCTCTTTTTCAGTGTCCATTTCCAGCGCTATTGCCTTGCCTTCAGCCAATCGCAGCGCAGTTTCGAACGACTCTGCTATGCGTTGCTTCATGTCGTCTTTTACTTTTAGGCGATCAACGACTACATCTACGGTGTGTTTGGTGGTTTTGGCAAGTTGCGGTAGTGCATCCATTTCATAAATTTTGCCATCCACTCTCAAGCGCACAAAACCCTGTGCCTTCAGCTCTTCAAACAAGTCAAGCTGCTCACCTTTGCGGTTCGTTACCACTGGCGCGAGTATCATCAGCTTGGTGTCTTCGGGCAGTTGCATTACGCTATCGACCATTTGGCTGACAGTTTGAGCTTCAAGCTTAATATGATGTTCTGGGCATTCTGGGTCGCCAGCGCGCGCGTAGAGTAGGCGCAAATAGTCGTGAATTTCAGTTACCGTGCCCACAGTGCTTCGCGGGTTATGTGAAGTGGCTTTTTGTTCGATGGAAATTGCTGGTGATAAACCTTCAATCAAATCCACGTCGGGCTTGTCCATACGCGCCAGAAACTGCCGCGCATAGGCGGAAAGGCTTTCCACATAACGGCGCTGGCCTTCTGCATACAAGGTATCAAAGGCCAAACTGGATTTACCAGAACCCGAAAGACCAGTAATGACAATAAGTTTGTTTCGAGGTAAATCCAGCGAAATATTTTTTAAATTGTGCGTGCGAGCACCGCGAATACGAATAAATTCCATGAGGCTTTTTTCTAAACTTTATGCAACCTGTTAATATACCGCCTTTAGCAAAATAATTTCAAATATTTAATGAATCCCAACAATAAAATTAGCTCAGTCGAAAATAAAATGCCGAAAAATGAGCTAAAAGCAAGTATCAGTTTGGCTTCTATTTATGGTTTGCGCATGCTGGGTATGTTTTTGATTTTGCCCATATTTGCGATTTACGCCACGCAATATGAAGGTGGCAGTAACAGCATGCTGGTTGGTGCCGCGCTTGGCGCTTATGGGTTAACGCAGGCGCTTTTTCAACTGCCTTTCGGTATGGCATCTGACAAATTTGGCCGTAAAAAAATGATTTACATTGGGCTGGTGATGCTGATTTTTGGCAGCATTATCGCGGCCTTGGCAACAGATATTACTATGGTTATTATTGGTCGCGCCGTGCAAGGTGCGGGTGCGGTTTCTGCCGCCGTGACGGCATTACTGGCCGATTTAACCCGCGAAGAGAATCGCACCAAGGCTATGGCAATGATAGGAGCAACGATTGGCGTGACGTTTGCAATTTCATTAGTGCTAGGCCCTGCAATAGCGCACTGGTCTGGAATTGCAGGTATTTTTTGGCTAACGGCGATATTGGCCAGTTTGGCGATATTGGTGATTAAATTTGTGGTGCCCAATCCAATTATTAGTAGCTTTCACTCGGATGCCAGCGCTGCACCTGCCAAGTTAAAAGATGTGCTAAAAAACACGCAATTATTGCGATTAAATTATGGCATTTTTGCATTGCATGCCGCACAAATGGCCATGTTTATCGTGGTGCCGTTCGCAATTCAAAAAACCAGTAGTTTAGATGTCAATCATCATTGGCAGGTTTATTTACCCATTTTGCTTGGCTCATTTATGTTGATGATCCCAGCTATTATTGTGGGCGAAAAACGCAATTTACTAAAACCTGTTTTTATTGGTGCAGTGGCGTTAATGCTGGTTGCACAACTTTGTTTTGCCAGTTTAATTACTAGTTTTTGGGGCATTGTATTTTCACTATTTGCTTACTTTGTGGCATTTAATATTTTAGAGGCTTCACTGCCATCGCTTATTTCTAAACTTGCGCCAGCCGCGGCCAAAGGCACCGCGATGGGGGTTTATAATACTTCGCAGTCGCTCGGTGTGGCTGTTGGCGGCTTGATTGGCGGTTATCTGGCCCATCATTACAGTTATTCAGTGGTGTTTATGTTTTGCGCGGCTCTGATGAGTGTTTGGTTATTGCTGACTTTTAGTATGAAAACTCCCCCCAGCGTTAAAACAAAGATGTATCATTTAGGGAAAACAAGCGAAGCTCAAGCAGTAGAATTGACCAAAACAATTTCGGCCTTGCCTTATGTACATGAGGCAGTGGCCATTGCCAAAGAGGGCATGCTAATTGTTAAAATAAAAAATACAGAAACATGGGATGAGCAAGAAATTTTAGACACAATAACGAATAAATAGCGGGAGCAGATAATGGCATCAGTTAATAAAGTAATTTTAGTAGGCAATCTAGGGCGCGACCCAGAGGTGCGTTACATGCCCAACGGCGAGGCAGTGTGTAATTTCAGCATTGCCACGACCGAAAATTGGAAAGATAAATCTGGCGTAAAACAAGAAAAAACAGAGTGGCATAACATTGTCATGTATCGTAAATTGGCCGAAATTGCTGGTGAATATTTAAAGAAAGGCCGCCCAGTTTATGTAGAAGGCCGTTTGCAAACGCGTAAATGGGAGAAAGATGGTGTAACGCGTTATACCACCGAAATTATTGGTGATAATATGCAAATGCTTGGCAGCAAAGGTGATGGCGGCGGTTCAGGCGCAAGCTATGATGGCGGCATGGATCAAGGCGGAGCGCCAGACGATATGAATCAAGCGCCCGCAAGGCAAGCGCCTTCACAAGCCACATCAACTAGCCAAGGCTCAGCAAAAACGGGCGGCGGAAATTTTGATGATTTTGAAGACGATATACCGTTTTGATACAAAAAAAGCTAGCTTGTAGTCCAATATCCATGGGGCTTCCAGAGCATATAAAAAATCCCGCAATTGCGGGATTTTTTATACTCCAATTACTTTAACACTGCACTTCCGTAAACAGCCCCATTCAAGTTTGCTGAATTAAAGCCATATTGCAAACCTATTCTCTCGCCATTGGTGCCTAAGAACGCGCCTTGAACGAGGTGAGCTCCGCCTTGTAATGCGGGTGAACAAGTTCCCCCGCCACAACTTGCACCAGTGACAGTGCCACCTGTTTGAAAACTTGGATTAGACGGACTTAACGCGCTACCACTACCAGTCAAGTTAAAATCGTTACCTACAGTTTGTATATTCAGATTGTAGTTATATACGCTAGAAGCGAAGTTAAACGCAAAACTTCCAGTGGTCGTGTTTGCGCTACCTACAGTTGTTGATACACCTCCGCTTAATAACATTGGTGCAGTGGAGGCGAATACATTATAGGTGCCAGTTAAATTAGTGAGTTGACTCGGGTTAGGTGTCCTGCCTATGACGTAGTCTTGCCAAAAAATGCTGTCTGGTGTGATATATGGATACCTTATGAAATCACCACTTGCGCGTCCCCAGGCAACGATGCCGTCAGTGTTATAACTGGAGAAACTGGTGAGATTAATATTGCTACCAAACGCTATGCTTGTAGGTCGGCTTAAGGCATCCGTTGTAACATTTGTGGTATAAATTCCATCAAAGCCGCAACCGCAGCTGGTTTTCATTACGCTGACAACTGAAGCGCTACCATCAAAATTGGCCAAGGCTTGATTTGCAATAAGTGCCGGCAACCCGTCATCTGTAATCACATCGCTCGCAGCAAATACTGCTTTGCTAGAGGCAGGAGGTGCCGCGGCTGCTTTTGCTTTTTTGCCACTTGGTTTAGGTGCTGCGCCAGCACCTGCAACTTCAATCGATTCACCAGTCATCGCATTTAAGCAACCGTTTTCGTTGCATACATCAACACTGCCGTGGTTAGTGGTCATTAAGAGATTATTATCGTTAAAGTTAACGGTGAATTCAGTACCACGAATACCAATAGTGGCAACGGCAGTTTTAAGTTGATAGCGCTCACGATTTTTATGGCCAATGAGGCCGCTAATAGTACGCAATCCGCCTTTAATCAGCTCGGTAAAACCATATTCAGTGCCGTCTACTTTACCAGAGAATTCATACTTATTAATTTTGTAGATGGTATTTGGCTGTAGTGAAACCTTGCCGCCATCAATCAGTGAAAGTTGCAAGCGACCATCTTTAGTTTCAATGGTATCACCAGCGTTAAGCGCATCATTTTTAGCTGCTTGTTTGACAGTTTTATCAGCGTGGGTAATGCTGACATCACCAGTTTTAAAAGTCACGGTGCCAGCAGATTGTGCAAAGGCTAATTGCGAAATAATTAAAGTGATGACAAAAACAGCAATTTTTAGAAAAAATGAGTTTTTCATAAAGTTTTATGTTCCAAGTAAGTTTTGTGGCCAACCTACTAATTTAGTTATTGTTATTTAATAACAATCAATTAAACATTTAGTTGACATCAGTTATAATCTAATTTTGACTAATCAGAGAAGTAATAAGCTAAAATCATGCCAATCTATGATTTCCAATGCACAAGTTGTGGCCATAAAGATGAACTGATGCGTAAAATCAGCGAAGCTAGTAGCATCATTTGCCCAAAATGCAGTAAAGAAACATTCAGTAAGATGCTGTCTGCACCCAGTTTTCAGTTAAGCGGTAGCGGCTGGTATGCCTCTGATTTTAAAGATAAAAAAATAAATAAAAGCCCAGAATCACAAGACAAAACTGAAGCAAAACCTGCAGATGACACCAAAGCCGCGGCTTGCAATCCTGGCTGTGCTTGCCACTAAATATCGGGCTATTGCCCATTAAATTAACATGAAAAAATACTTTATTACCGGCTTGCTTGTATTAGTCCCATTGTTTATTACAATTTGGGTCATCAGTACACTTATCAACACGATGGATCAAAGCCTGCTATTGCTTCCAGCGGCATGGCAGCCCAAACATTTGTTTGGTTTTAATGTGCCAGGCTTGGGTGCGCTACTTACATTGGGGATAATTTTTGTCACAGGTTTGGTGGCGACTAACATCTTTGGTCAGCAGCTTATTGTGTGGTGGGAGTCGCTCCTCTCACGTGTGCCATTTGTTAAATCCATTTATTCCAGCGTTAAACAAGTGTCCGATACGCTATTTTCAAATTCGGGTAATGCCTTCCGCAAGGCGGTGCTGGTGCAGTATCCGCGCCAAGGTAGTTGGACCATTGCCTTTATTACAGGTACTCCTGGTGGTGATGTGGTGAACCATTTGCATGGCGATTATGTGAGTGTTTACGTGCCCACTACGCCTAACCCCACTTCTGGCTTTTTTCTGATGATGCCAAAAGCAGACGTGATAGAGCTGGATATGAGCGTGGACGAGGCTTTAAAGTACATTATTAGCATGGGCACGGTCGCGCCTAAAGACCATATTTCGAAACAACTGCGTTTTCAACAAACAACACAACAACTATAGATTATTTACTATGATGCGTACACACTACTGCGGCCATTTAAACCGCACCCACATTGGCCAAACGGTTACTTTATGCGGTTGGGCACATCGCCGCCGCGACCATGGTGGCGTGATTTTTATTGATTTGCGCGATCGCGAAGGTATGGCGCAAATCGTGATTGATCCAGATACGCCAGAAGCCTTTAAACATGCGGAGTCTGTGCGTAGCGAATACGTGCTAAAAGTGACTTGTAAAGTACGTGCGCGGCCAGAAGGCACGGTGAATAGCAATATTCCAACCGGCGAAGTGGAAATGTTGGCGACTGAAATTGAGATTTTAAACGCCTCACTCACACCGCCTTTCATGTTGGATGACGAAAACCTAACCGAGACGGTGAGGCTTCAACATCGTTATATCGATTTGCGCCGCCCTACCATGCAAAAAAATATGATGTTGCGTTATCGCGTGGCCAAAACTTTGCGCGATTATTTAGATGTGAATGGTTTCATTGAAGTTGAAACACCAATGTTAACGCGCAGCACGCCAGAAGGCGCGCGCGATTACTTGGTGCCAAGCCGCGTGCATGCAGGTCAATTCTTCGCCTTGCCACAATCGCCACAGTTATTTAAGCAGCTATTAATGGTCAGTGGTTTTGATCGTTATTTCCAAATCACCAAATGCTTCCGCGATGAAGATTTACGTGCAGACCGTCAGCCAGAATTTACGCAAGTGGATATCGAGACTTCGTTCATGTCTGAAAACGAGATTATGGATATTGTCGAAGAGATGATTCGCCAAATGCTAAAATCTGTTCAAAACGTCGATTTACCCGCAGCATTCCCGCGCATGAGTTTTCACGAGGCCATGAACAAGTACGGCTCTGATAAGCCCGATATGCGCGTCACGCTTGAACTTACCGAGCTTTCTGATGTGATGAAAGATGTGGATTTTAAAGTGTTCTCAGGCGCTGCCAATATGGCGGGTGGCCGTGTTGCTGCCCTGCGCGTGCCGAATGGCGCGGCGATTTCGCGCTCCGAGATTGATGCTTACACCGAGTTTGTGAAAATCTACGGCGCCAAAGGTTTGGCGTATATCAAAATTAACGACATTACTAAATTGAACGAAGAAGGCTTGCAAAGTCCAATCGTTAAAAACATTCATGTCACTGCTCTGCAAGCGATTATTGACCGCACTGGCGCGCAGAATGGCGATATTGTGTTCTTTGGCGCAGATAAATTAAAAGTGGTCAACGAAGCTTTAGGCGCGTTGCGTTTAAAAGTTGGTCACGACAAAGGCCATGTCGATGGTCGCGCTTGGGCGCCATTGTGGGTGATGGATTTCCCCATTTTTGAACACGATGAAGAAAACGACCGCTGGGCAGCATTGCATCATCCGTTTACCGCACCAAAAGACGGTCACGAAGACTTGTTAACAAGCAACCCTGGCGCCTGTTTATCCAAAGCTTACGACATGGTACTGAACGGCTGGGAAGTTGGCGGCGGCTCGGTGCGTATCCACAAACAAGATGTGCAATCCAAAGTGTTCGATGCACTCAAAATCAGTAAAGAAGAAGCACAAGAAAAATTCGGCTTCTTGCTGGATGCCTTGCAATATGGTGCGCCTCCGCATGGTGGTTTAGCCTTTGGTTTAGACCGTTTAGTCACCCTCATGGCTGGCGCAGAATCCATCCGAGATGTGATTGCTTTCCCTAAAACCCAACGTGCGCAGTGCTTGATGACGAATGCGCCGAATGATGTGGATGAGAAGCAATTGAGAGAACTTCACATTCGCGTCAGAACGCAAACGCCAGCCGCCTAGAATGAAAAAACTCCCTTCATTTGATGATTTAATGCTTCCAACAATAAAGGCATTAAATTCGCTTGGAGGGTCAGGTTCTGTCGAGGAAATATATACTCAAGTTGTTGAAAAGGCAGGCTTTACTGATGATGTTTTGGCGCAGTTGCATGACGCTGATAAAAGTGGTTTAACAGAAGTCGGATATAGGCTTGCTTGGGCTAGAACATATCTTAAAAAATACGGTTATCTTGAAAACTCTAGTCGCGGTGTTTGGGCGCTCACAGAAAAAGCTAGAACATTTGAATCATTTGACCAAAAAGAAATAGTAAATTTCGTAAGGTCATTGGACAAGCCAAAAGTTAATAAAACCGTATCAGGAGATATTTCTGCTTCTGAATATGTCGATGAAGAGCAAGATTGGAAAGAAAAACTTTTAGCTGTGCTTACACAAAAACTTGATCCATCTGCATTTGAAAGGTTGGTGCAAAGATTACTCAGGGAATCAGGCTTTATTCAAGTAGAAGTTACTGGACGTACAGGTGATGGTGGTATTGATGGTAAAGGGATTGCTAAAATTCATGGTTTCATGAGTTTTCATGTGCTATTTCAATGCAAGCGCTACAAAGGATCTGTTGGCTCTAGTGAAATTAGAGATTTCAGGGGTGCTATGGTTGGAAGGGCAGACAAAGGTTTGTTTATAACAACTGGCACTTTTACGCCTGCTGCACTTAAAGAAGCAACAAGAGATGGCGCACCACCAATCGATTTGGTGGACGGAGTTGAGTTGGTCGAAAAATTAAAAGAGCTAGAGCTCGGTATAAAAATAGAGCTGGTAGAAAAAGTGACTATCGACGAATCTTGGTTTGAAAATATCTAAATTTTTCACTAAGCTTTAGCCAGCTCATTTCTACATTCCGCAAACGCTTTTATCGCGGTATCTAAATCTTCAGTGGTATGTGCGGCAGAAATCTGCGTTCTAATTCTGGCTTTACCTTTTGGCACGACGGGGAAGAAAAAGCCAATGGCGTAAACACCTTTTTCTAGCAGGCCTTTGCTCATGTTTTGCGCTAACACAGCATCGCCCAGCATGATAGGAATAATCGGGTGGTCGCCATCTTTTAGGTCAAAACCTGCGGCTTGCATGCCTTTTCTAAAATAATGCGTATTGTGTTCTAGCTTGTCTCTTAGTGTGGTAGAGCCCGATAGCATGTCAATCGCTTTAATGGTGGCAGCGCAAATACTTGGGGCGAGTGAGTTAGAAAACAAATAAGGCCGCGAGCGTTGGCGCAATAAATCAATAATCTCTTGCTTAGCCGAAGTACAGCCGCCAGAAGCGCCACCCAAGGCTTTGCCAAAGGTGGTGGTAATGATATCGACTCTATCCATGACGCCACAATATTCATGCACGCCACGACCAGTCTTACCCATAAAACCTGTGGCATGAGAGTCATCATGATGCACCATGGCGTCAAACTCATCTGCTAAATTGCAAATTTCGTCTAACTTAGCAATCGTGCCATCCATAGAAAATACGCCATCGGTGGTGATTAAAATACGCCTTGCATTGTTGGCTTTAGCGGCTTCTAATTGGGTGCGTAAATCGGCCATATCGTTATTTTTGTAGCGGTAGCGCGTAGCTTTGCAAAGGCGCACACCGTCAATAATCGAGGCATGATTGAGCTCATCCGAAATAATCGCATCTTGCTCGCCTAAAATCGTCTCAAATAAGCCCGTGTTGGCATCAAAGCAGGATGAATAAAGAATCGTGTCTTCCATGCCTAAAAAGTCACTCATGGCCTGTTCTAATTGTTTGTGGATAGATTGCGTGCCGCAAATAAAACGTACAGAAGCGAGGCCAAAACCCCATTGATCAAGACCTGCTTTGGCGGCTTTGATAAGCTCTGGCTGATTAGCCAAACCAAGATAATTATTGGCGCACATATTAATCACTTCGCGGCCATCTGCCAGCGTGATGCGATTGTTTTGGTCCGATGCAATGATACGTTCGGTCTTATAAAGCCCCTGCGCTTCAATGTCTTTTAAATCATCTGCGAAGCCTTGTTTTGCTGCTTTAAAACTCATGCTGCATCCTTATTATTCATCTTTTTACTAAAGATTAATTTTCCCAATTGAGTATCACTTTGCCAGAGTTGCCAGAGCGCATGATTTCAAAGCCTTCTTGAAAGTCGGTATAGTGAAAACGATGCGTGATAATTTTCTCCAAAGGCAAACCGCTTTGCACCATCATCGAACCTTTGTACCATGTTTCAAAAATTTCGCGGCCGTAAATGCCTTTAATGGTAAGGCCTTTAAACACCACCATGTCCCAGTCAATTCCAGAACCTGCTGGCATAATTGCCAGCATCGCGATGTGGCCACCATTAATCATTTTGCTTAGCATATCGCCAAATGCTTTGGGTGAACCTGACATTTCCAGTCCCACATCAAAGCCTTCAAAAATGCCCAAAGAATCCATCATTTCTTTTGTAATCGATTCTTTAGCACTGTTGATAGTGGTGATTCTTGGCAGAATGCTCTTAATCAAATCGAGGCGGTATTGATTCAAATCGGTAATCACAATATTTCTAGCGCCTGCGTGGTTCGCCACCAGTGCCGCCATGCTACCAATTGGGCCCGCGCCAGTAATCAGCACATCTTCGCCAACCATATTGAATGATAAAGCAGTATGTACCGCATTACCGTAGGCATCAAAATATGAAAGTAAATCGGTATCAATTGGGCGACTTGGTTTGAACACGTTTTTGGCGGGAATCACCAGATATTCAGCAAAAGCGCCGTGACGATTAACGCCCACACCAATGGTGTTGGGGCATAAGTGCGTACGCCCGCCTAGGCAGTTGCGGCAACGCCCACAAGTGAGGTGACCTTCGCCAGATACGACATCGCCCACTTTAAACTCGGTGACGTTTGATCCAAATTCAGCAATCTCGCCGACATATTCATGGCCAGTAATCATCGGTACTGGTATCGTCTTTTGTGCCCATTCATCCCAGTTATAAATATGAATATCGGTGCCGCAAATAGCGGTTTTTTTAATTTTAATTAAGACATCATTATTGCCAACCGTTGGTTCGGGCATGTCTTCCAGCCACAGGCCTTCTTTGGCGTATTTTTTAACTAAAGCTTTCATAATCTGGTTTCCCTTGTTTGAGCAGCTTATTCGCTATAATTACTGTTAATTTACTATCATAACCAAACTAGTATCGCATAAAGTTTGGCCTTACTCAAACTGTCAACATTGATTGGAATCGGGTATTATTATCGTTGCGATACCTCGAAGTAGAAAAATCATGGAATCAGAAAATCATGCCGCTCACCGAAATCAATCACGTTAATTTTCGCACCGACCGCGAAACTATGCTTAAGCTGCGCGATTTTTATTGCGATACTCTTGGCTTAACGGTGGGCAAGCGTGTGGCGAGTACTACTTATGGCTATTGGCTGTATATTGGCACGAACGATGTGGTGCATTTGGCGGAATATAAAACGGCTCAAGATGGAACACGGGTGCCGCCGCAGCTTCATGTGCATGGCACCTATGATCATGTCAGCTTTACCTGCACCGATATGCCAGCGATGGAAGCCAATTTGACTAAAAATAATGTGCCCTTTACCACGCGGGTGCTAGCGAATAGTGTGCGGCAAATTAATTTAAAAGACCCAGCGGGCAATGGCGTTGAGCTTAATTTTGAGGAGTTTTGTAATCCTGATTATGAAATGCGACCATCGGGCGAGCCTAGTAGTAAATAGTAGCCAAACATAGGCAATGTGACACTGGTCACATACAAGCGCTTGAAAAAAACTAAAATAGCGCCATATAGTAAATATGATGTTATCTAAAGTTTACGATGTGCGTTAAAGTAATAGCAAGAATTATGGAGAAACTATGCGTTTTAGTAAATTATTTATAAGTGGTCTGGCAAGTGCTATTTTATTGGCTTGCAGCCTAACTGCTTCTGCTGAGCCAGATCCAAAATTGTGGCCAGTGATGAAAGAAGCGTTTTTTGAAAAACGTCCAATGGCAGAAGTTGATTTTATAAAAATAGACGCACCGCGCCGCGCCGAAAGTGGTGCGCAAGTGCCAGTGACTTATTTAATTGATAACGCTGCAGCAAAAGGTGTGAAGATTGTAAAGCTATACGCATTTGTAGATGCAAACCCAATCCCTTTGACTGCAACTTACCATTTAACCGAAGCGCTGGGCGACTTTAATTTATCGACCAGAATTAGATTCGAAACCGATGCTTTTGTGCGCTTGGTAGGCGAAACGGCAGATGGTAAATTGTACGTGGCATCACGTGAAATTCGCGCTGCGGGCGGCTGCGGTGGCACGGTGGATGGCGATGAAGCCGCCATTCGCGCTTCTGCAGGTAAAATCAAATTTAAAGTGGAAGACCCTGTAAAAATGGGTGGCGCAACTTCAACCACATTCAACATTAAACACCCAATGCGCACTGGCTTACAGCGCGAGTTGGTCTCGCAAGGGTTTGTGCCCGCTTTTTATATTAAAAAATCAGAGTTTACTTATAACGGAAAACCTGTTTTGACCATAGATGTGGGCGTGGGCACGGCAGAAGACCCGTATTTTAAATTTAATTTTGTACCAACTGCGCCTGGCAAATTAGAAGTAGTGGCAACGGATAATGAAGGTAAAGATTTTAAGCAAGCAGTTGATGTGAAAAGCTAAGATTTTAATTTAGTCTTTTATTATTTAAAAAGGCCTCCAATCGGAGGCCTTTTTTATTGGTTTTGTTAGACGTGGTGCTAGAATATGACTAATAATTTGGGAGAATTACAATGAAAAGTTACCGTAAAGAACTCTGGTTTAATCCGCCCACTCGCGTCGCGTTTATTCGCATTACCGAGCAAGTGTTGGAATGCCTGCGTGAAAGCGGCGTGCGTGAAGGTTTGGTATTGGTAAATGCTATGCACATTACCGCTAGCGTGTTTATTAACGATGATGAGCGCGGTCTACATCACGATTACACGCAGTGGCTAGAGCGCCTTGCGCCACATGAGCCGGTGAGTGGTTATCGCCATAACGACACGGGCGAAGACAACGCCGATGCACACATGAAACGCCAAATCATGGGGCGTGAAGTGGTGGTAGCAATTACCGATGGTCAGCTAGATTTTGGGCCATGGGAGCAGATTTTTTACGGTGAGTTTGATGGCAGACGTAAAAAACGGGTGCTAGTAAAAATTATTGGCGAATAGATTTTTCGTCAAATAAACACATAAAACATGCTCTGTGATCCGCATGGATATTGGCTTGCAGAGCATCGTTATGTTAACCTTTAATGTAACTTTCTAATTCTTTAATCATGCGCTGTTGGTCGGCGATGGTTTCTTTCACCAAATCGCCCAGTGACAACATACCCAACATCTTTTCGCCATCCACAACAGGCAAATGACGAAAGTGTTTTTCGCTCATTATGCGCATGGCAGCATCTACTACATCGCTGGGCTTACCCGTGATGACATTCGCTGTCATGACTTCGGCCACCGCAGTGGATTTGGATGAGCGGCCTTGCAACACCACCTCGCGCGCATAATCGCGCTCTGAAAAAATTCCTACCAATTTATTATCTTGCATGACAGCAAGCGCACCTATTTTATATTCTGCTAAAATCACCAAAGCATCAAACACTGGGCGGCTTGGTGCAATGGAAATAATTTCTTTATGTTTTTTATCGTTTAAAATTTGTTGTAATGTTTTCATGATTTCCCCCTCCTACAAAGCCTAACTAAAAATATACACCTTATAATGGCAATAGCAAAATTCGATAGATAAAAAATGAAAAATAATACCGTTGTTAAAGCGTTCGTTGCTCTATTTGGTTTAACACTCATTTGGGGCTATAACTGGGTGGTGATGAAAACTGCTGTGCAATACGCCAGCCCGTTTCAATTTGCGGCATTGCGTACGTTTTTGGGTGCGCTCATGTTGTTTGCGGTACTATTTTTTACCAAAAGGCCGCTCGCTTTAAAAGAATTCCCCACTATGTTGGCGCTGGGTTTACTGCAAACATGCGGTTTTACTGGTTTACTGATTTGGGCTCTGGTGTCTGGCGGAGCTGGTAAAACAGCCGTGTTATCCTACACTATGCCATTTTGGGTGATGCTTTTTGCGTGGCCAATGTTGGGCGAAAAAGTGCAAGGCTGGCAATGGCTGGCAGTATTGTTTGCCTTGTTTGGCATTGTGCTGATTTTCGATCCACTACATATTAAAGGTGATGGTTTCAGCATGTTTTTAGCGTTGTGTTCGGGAATTTCATGGGCTATTTCGGCGATAGTTTCTAAAAAATTGCACAAACGCGCACCACATTTAGACTTGCTCAACATTACGGCTTGGCCAACTTTGCTGGGGTCAATCCCCATTATTCTTCTTGCCTTAGTATTACCTGCGCCGCCAGTTCAATGGACAAATACGTTTTATTTAACGATTATTTATAGCATATTTTTAAGTGGCAGCCTTGCATGGGTGTTGTGGCTGTATGCCTTACAGCGATTGCCTGCTGGCGTGGCAAGCATGGCCAGCATGCTCGCGCCAGTCATCGGCGTAAGTGCAGCTTGGGTGCAATTGGGCGAGCGGCCAAGCAATATTGAATTTATGGGTATGTTGTTTATCGCATTGGCTTTAGTGATTATTTCGGCAATTACGATTAGAAAGCACCAAGCCATAGATCCAGCGCAAGGGCAAGAATAATAGTGCCAAGATTAGACGTGGTAAAATTAAACTTTTCAAAATTTGAGATATAAGGGTTAGCAGCATGGCAGGACACAGTAAATGGGCAAATATTCAACATCGTAAAGGTCGTCAAGACGCCAAGCGCGGTAAAATTTTTACCAAAATTATTAAAGAAATTACGGTGGCAGCGCGTATGGGCGGTGGTGATACCAACATGAATCCGCGTTTGCGCGCGGCAGTGGCTGAGGCTAAAGAAGAGAACATGCCAGCCGACAATATTACGCGTGCTATTAAAAAGGGCACCGGCGAGTTGGAAGGCGTGAACTACGAAGAGATTCGTTACGAAGGTTATGGCATCAACGGAGCAGCGATAATTATTGATTGCCTTACCGATAACAAACAGCGCGCGGTGATGGACGTGCGTCATGCGCTCAGCAAACACGGCGGTAATTTAGGCACCGATGGCAGTGTGGTTTTTATGTTCAAACATTGTGGAAGCTTGGTTTACGAACCTGGTACATCTGAAGATAAAGTGATGGATGCCGCCCTGGAAGCGGGTGCGGAGGATATTGTCACAGATGAAGATGGCAGCATAGACGTGATTACGCCACCAAATGATTTTATGGCGGTGAAAGAGGCGATGGAAGCGGCAGGTTTAAAAGCGGTGGTGGCAGAAGTGATTATGAAGCCGAATATGGAAACCGTATTTACTGGTGACGATGCGGTAAAAATGCAGAAAATCTTGGATATGTTGGAAGATTTGGACGATGTGCAGGATGTATATACCACCGCTGTAATCGAGGATTAAAAAAATGAAAACGTACTTTTTATTTTTTAAGTGATTTTTAGGTGAATATAAGAATTTTAGGCATCGACCCTGGCCTGCGTTTAACTGGCTTTGGTGTCATTGAAAAAGTAGGTGAAAAAATTACCTATATTGCCAGCGGAACCATTAAAACTGCCAGTGGCAAAAAGAACAAAGTTGAAGGCGAAGACGATAGAGAAGAATTGCCAGCACGTTTAAAAATTATATTAGACGGCTTGTTTGAGGTGATTGATACTTATCAACCCAACCAAGTAGCGGTAGAAAAAGTATTTGTGAATGTAAACCCGCAATCTACCTTGTTGCTAGGCCAGGCGCGCGGGGCAGCCATAAGCGCTGCGGTAATACGCAATTTAACCGTGGCGGAATATACTGCGCTACAGGTGAAGCAAGCGGTCGTAGGCAATGGGCATGCGCAAAAAGAGCAGGTACAGGAAATGGTAAAAAGGCTACTTAACTTGCCAGCCACGCCAAAGCCAGATTCAGCAGATGCATTAGCTTGTGCAATATGCCATGCACATGGTGGACAAGGGCTAGGCAAGCTTGCCACAGCAGGGTTTAGAGTAAAAAATGGTAGGCTTATTTAGCCACTTAGAATTTAAAAGGGTTTAATATGATTGCTCGCCTGAATGGGCTATTGATAGAAAAATCCCCACCGCTTATTGTAGTGGATTGCGCAGGGGTTGGCTATGAAGTTGAAGTGCCGATGAGTACATTTTACAACTTGCCAGAAATCGGTGCCAAAATAAATTTGCTGACATACATGGTGGTGCGCGAAGATGCCCAACTATTATATGGTTTTGGCACAGAGCAAGAAAAAAGTACTTTTAAACAATTGCTTAAAGTGAATGGTATCGGCGCAAAATCTGCACTTTCTATTTTAAGCGGCGTGAGTATTGAAGACCTTGTGCAAGCTGTCAATATGCAAGAAGTTAGCATGCTTACGCGCATCCCAGGCATAGGCAAAAAAACCGCGGAGCGTTTGTTGTTAGAACTTAAGGATAAGTTTGGCGTTGCAGGCGTTACTTTCGCTAATAATCAGCCCAAATCTGCTAGTCATGATGTACTCAACGCGCTCATCACATTGGGTTACAATGATCGTGAGGCGATGCTGGCGGTGAAGCAATTACCAGCAGATATCAGTGTGACCGATGGTATTAAGCAAACGTTGAAGTTGCTATCAAAATAAAGGCTGGAGGAGGAGAAATGAAAAAACGGGTTTTGCTAATAGGATTATTGGCATTGCTGGTAGCTTGTGGGCAACAGTCAACAAATAGTACTCCAGCAGCTATGCCAGAATCGGCAAGCTCAATGGGCCGAGCCATGCCAAAAATGATGGCAGATACCCCAGGCGGTGCGGAGCAGAGTTTAACTGAGATTTCTGAGCCTGCGGCGGAAGTTAATCCAGTAAAAAAATACATTGCGCTACGTCATCATTTGCAAGTTGAAACGCCAGCCGAAAAAATGCAGACTGCTTTTGATGCGGCTCTAAAACATTGCGAGGCGCTCAAATGCCAATTGTTAAGTGCCTATTACAACAAAGAAACGCCATACAGCCCGCCATCTGCATCTTTAAGTGCAAGAGTTCCACCCAGAAATGTAGCCATATTTTTATCTGGCTTGGCTAAAAATGGCGAAGTGTTGCAACACGGACGTGATAGCGAAGATAAAACTAATCAGGTGGTGGATACGGATGCGCGAATAAAAAACTTAACAGAATTACGCGATAGGTTACGTGGGATGTTGGGCGATAAAGCGGCTAAGTTTAAAGATATTATTGATGTCGAACGCGAGCTTGCTAATACGCAAAGCCAGCTAGACGGCATGATGAGTATGCGTAAAATATTGTCGCAAGAAACCGACTTAGTGGCAGTCAACATTGACTTTACTGCCGCACAAGGCATCACCGAGCAAGGCTTTTTTGCACCAGTGGCACGTGCACTTAAAGACGCTGGTCGTGTGATGATGGAAAGCTTTGGCGCGGTGATTACGTTTGTGATGAGTGCAATTCCGTGGTTGTTGATTGGCATCCCTATTATTTGGTTGGTGCGCAGATATTGGGCAAAAATAAAAACCAAACTTATGTAATTTTTTAGTGACGTCAATTTTAAAATATTAAAACTACAAGATTTATTTGATGACAAAACTTAGCTATTTTTGTGTGAGTGCAGCATTGCTTGTCGGCTATTGCCAGCTTGCAATAGCCGAGACTGATTGGCCACAATTTTTAGCCTCAGAAAATTTATCTGAAGATGACTATATTGGTGAAATACCGAAAGTGCTCACAGTATCTCGGCTGTCGCAATCGTTAGCAGATTCGCCTTCTGCGGTGACCGTGATTGATCGCGAGACCATTCGAGCTTCTGGCATTGTCGATTTGCCAGAAATATTACGCTTGGTGCCAGGTTTCTATGTAGGAGCCAATGCAGGTTTTGTTTATAACACGAATCATGCGGTAAGCTACCACGGCATGACAACGGCTTATCCTGGCTCAATGCAGGTTTTAATCAATGGTCGTTCGGTTTACAGTCCATTATTTGGTGGTGTGAATTGGAGCGAGTTGCCGATTGCAATTGCCGACATTGAACGTATCGAAATTACCCGTGGACCCAACGCTGCCAGTTATGGCGCAAATTCGTTTTTTGGTGTGATAAGCATCATTACGCAGACGCCTTCAGAGCAAGCTGGAGCTAATGTAATAGCGACACATGGTGGCGGCCGTAATGAGACGTTTGCGCGCTACGCAGGAAAACTTAACGATTTAAGCTATCGAGTGACTGCGGGCTATCGTGAAGATGATGGATTGGATAAGCGTAATGATTTTAAGCGTACACGATTACTAAATGCGCAAGCTGATTATCGAGTGAACGATACCAACACCTTAGAATTTGAGCTAGGCTTGGCAGATGGCGCGCGTGGCGAAGGCAATATTAATGAAGACTCAATTATATTTTTACCGCGTACCAAGCAAATTGATAATCATTATGGCCTGATTCGCTGGCGTCATAATATTAGTGACACTAGTGATTTTTCATTGCAGGCTTATCATAGCTACGATCGTTCGGATGATGAAACGACTTCGGTAAATTTGAGGCCAATTATTGCGACGCTTAGTCCAGTTGTCGCAGCAGCTTTGGTAAATGATAGTTTGCATATTAACAACGAAGTTTTACAGCAGCGCACAGACATTGAAGCACAGCACACGTTTTCAGTAGGTAATAATATCCGTGCAGTTTGGGGTGGTAGTGTTAGGCACGATAGTATGTATGCCCCGTATTATCTTGCTTCTAATAAAACAGATAATTTTGACTTGCAGCGCATGTTTGGGCATGTGGAGTGGCGTCCTTATGAAAAACTTACCTTGAATACAGGTGCTATGTTGGAGCATAATGATTTTAGTGGCACGGATGTTTCGCCCCGTGCAAGTATTAACTTTAAGCCATTCCAAAATCACACTTTTAGGCTGGGTATTTCATCCGCACTGCGCACGCCAAACTATCTAGAAGAAAAATTTCAAGATCGCCTAGTTATTCCTACTGTATTAGCTAGCCCAAGTGCGCTTATTGTTCAGTTTAGAGCTAACAAAGGCAATGTTAATCCCGAGCAGATTATTTCACGTGAGCTAGGTTATGTGGGAAAAATTGGCGACCTTCAACTTGATGTAAGAACATTTAGTGATCGTATTAACGATGTTATTCGTTTTAGGCCGCGCACGGATTTTAGCGCACCACCTAATACATTCTTACTAAATATACCGTTGGATATAGATATAAATTCGGCGGTCAATGATGGTAGTGCTGCAGTAGAAGGCATTGAATGGCAAGCCAACTGGCAATTTACTAAGAATACAAAACTTTTGTTAAACCACTCATACGTTCATATACGTGAAACGCAAAATGGACTAAAACGTAACTTTATAAATTCTGCGCCCAGTAATACGATTAGCGCTTTGGTAACTCATAGATTTGATCAAAATTGGGATGCAAGTTTTGCGTATTACCAAATAAGTAAAGTGACCCAATTGGGTGATGGTGATCCAGTCGATTTAATAAGAAAATGTGATGTTAGATTAGCACGCAAGTTTAATAGCGGAAGTTGGAAAGGCGAAGTTTCTGCCGTGGTCGAAAATTTATTTAATGATCATTACCAAGAGTTTGCCGATTACAACACGCTTAAAAGACGCGCACGCGTTAATTTAAGTTTGGATTTTTGATTTTTTTTTAATGATGGTTGAATTAGTTAATTTTGTTAAGTAGTAACAAAAAAAATACAAGGATATTGAGTGCATTAGGCTATGTAGCACTAGTGTTAGCTTTTTTTGTGCCTTGTTTGGCGCATGCATATACTGGCATTACCATTGTATTAAGCGCGCAAACGGCCGCTAATCAAGAGTTTATTGACACCTTTAAAACTGAGCTAGCCAGTCCCAAAAACAATAATCTCAGAATCAAAGTCATTGTTCTGCAAGAAGCGGAAAAGTTGGTGGTAGCCGAAAATAGTGAATTAGTGATTGCTCTAGGAGTAAAGGCGCTAGAGGCTACCGCTAAGCTTAAATATACTACTCCTGTGTTGGGCGTATTTACGCCAATGCCTACGTTTAATAGCTTATTGGTAAAAAGCAAGCGCGAGCTGGGAAATTTTAGTGCGATTGTGCTTGATCAACCTTATTCAAGGCAAATACTACTAATAAAAAATATTTTACCAGAAGCAAAAAAAATTGGCGTATTGTTAGGACCTACCTCATCGCAATACGCCGACCTGATTAAAGAGGTGGGCGAAGAAAGTGGATTGTCTGTGATGGAAGAAAATATCTATAGAGAAGATGATTTAATTCCCAAATTGAAAAGTGCACTCGAAACATCCGATGCATTAATGGCAGTAGCAGACCCTTTGATTTATAACCGTGAAACGGCGCAGCCTATATTGTTGACTAGCTACCGCCATCAAAAACCAATTTTTGGATACTCACAATCTTATGTGCGTGCTGGAGCACTTGCAACGGTGTATAGTAGTAGTAAGCAATTAGCTAAGCAGGCGGCAGAAATCGCAATCAAATCCCAACAAGCACCTAGCTTATTACCGCCACCACAAGCACCTAAATATTTTTCAATTTTAGTGAATTATCAAGTGGCACGATCTCTTCAAATTATATTAAAAAGTGAAGAAGAGATTTACCAAAAGGTGCTAGAAGCGGATGGTACCGAGGCAAAGCAAAATGAAGAATTTAGGCATTAAATCTAGAGTTATATTTTTGGGTACTATACCCGCATCGCTATTTGCCATTATTTTAGCGGGTTATGCAATCACCAATGTTTTTGGCGTATTAAACCAATCTTTACTCGATCGCGGGCGAATCATAGCATCGCAACTTGCGCCAGCTACTGAATATGGGGTGGTTTCAGGAAATAGCTTGGTATTGCAAAAATTAGTGCAACAAGTACTTACTACTGAGCAGGAAGTGCGAACAGTACTGGTTCTTAATAACAAAGGTCAGGTCCTCGCTTTAAGTGGTGCAGAATTATCCGTAGACTTAATTAACAAAACCAACCAACAAAAAGACCAAATACTGAAACTTGATAGAGGCATTATTTTTACTGCACCTATTTACCGAAGTTTGGTAGAAGTTGATGATTTTGCTAATACTGACAATGTAGAAACTATTGATAAAGTAGAGGCACCACAAGTCATTGGCCAGGTTTATGTGGAGCTTAGTAAGCTCACTTTAAAAAGTATTAAGCTAGATTTAGTCACTAAACTATTTTTAATAGGGCTAATGGGATTGTTATTTAGTGCATTGATAGCGTGGAGAATAGGTAGAAATATCACTAAGCCAATTCAAGAAATTGCACATGCGGTAAATAAATTAGGTGAAGGCGTTTTTGCACAAACCATTACCGAAAACTCCAGTGGCGAGCTTAAAACATTACAAAAAGGTTTTAATTCGATGTCGACAAGCTTAAAACAAGCTTATGATTCGATGCAAGATAAAATTAATGATGCCACTGTTATGCTGCGCTATCAAGCACAACATGATGATTTAACGGGATTAATTAATCGTCGAGAGTTTGAAGTAAGACTAGATCGCAGTCTAAAAAGTGTGCATGAAAATGGGACGCAACATGTATTTTGTTATCTCGATCTAGATCAATTTAAATTAGTCAACGATACTTGTGGGCATGCGGCTGGTGATGAGTTATTGAGGCAAATTAGTGTGTTACTTGCTAATAGAATGCGCGATAGAGACACCTTGGCGCGACTGGGTGGTGACGAGTTTGGATTGTTGCTTGAAAACTGTAGCTTAGTAGATGCTAATCAAATCACTAATGCGCTTCTCAAGTTAGTCCGTGACTATCGATTTATTTACGAAGATAAAATTTTTAATGTTGGTGTAAGTATTGGTATCGTAGTCATTAATGTGAGCTTTGAAAGTGTCAGCGATATTATTCACGCGGCTGACTCAGCTTGTTATTCCGCAAAAGAAGCAGGGCGCAATCAAAGCTTTTTGTTTAGTGCTGGTGATGTTGAAGTGGCACAACGTAGAAGTGCAGTTGAGGCCGTTTCAGACATTACTGATGAAATTGATGACGAGCAGTTTATGTTGTATTGCCAGCCCATCGTGCCGCTTTCTTCTCGCGTATCGCAGCAGCACCATTATGAAGTTTTAATTAGAAAAATTAATTTTGATGGCAAAATTATGCTGCCCACGACATTTATACCGTCTGCAGAGCGCTATCACTTGATGCCTAATATTGATCGATGGGTGATAAAAAATACTTTTGCAGCTTACCGTCAGCTATTAAATAGTAGTTTCGAAAAGTGTGACTATATATTTTCCATCAATTTATCTGGCACCTCACTGGGCGACAAAAGTTTGTTAGGTTATATTCGCGAGCAATTTGTAATCTATTCAATTCCGCCACAATCCATATGTTTTGAAATCACCGAAACAGCAGCGATTGTCAATTTAAAAAATACAATCCATTTATTTACGTCATTAAGAAAGCTGGGTTGTACTTTTGCACTGGATGATTTTGGCAGTGGCATGTCATCATTTATGTACCTTAAGAACTTCGAGGTTGATTTTCTTAAAATCGATGGTTCTTTCGTAAAAGATATGCATATCAATAAAATTGATCACGCTATGGTGCGCTCAATTCATAGTGTGGCCGAAGCCATGAATATTCAGACAGTCGCAGAATTTGTCGAGAATGAAGCCATTTTAAAAGAGTTGAAAAGTATAGGCGTGCACTATGGCCAAGGTTTGCATCTAGGACATCCTGTTCCAATGAAAAAACTCATTGAGAACTTCTCTATAATAAATTCATAATAAAAATCAATAAAATATAGCCTATGATTGAAACAGACCGCCTGATTGCACCCGCTGCCGAAAGCCCTCAAGAAGAGGCGATAGAGCGCGCACTACGCCCAAAAGTGTTGGATGAATACGTTGGGCAAGAAAAAGCCAGAGCACAGCTAGAGATATTTATTAATGCTGCGCGCGGACGCAGCGAGGCGCTCGATCATGTACTTTTGTTTGGCCCGCCAGGTTTAGGTAAAACCACTTTAGCGCATATTATCGCCAAAGAAATGGGCGTAAATTTACGTCAAACCTCAGGCCCAGTGCTCGAGCGGGCGGGCGATTTGGCCGCATTGTTGACAAATTTAGAACCTAATGATGTTTTATTTATCGATGAGATCCATAGATTAAGTCCAGTAGTTGAAGAGATTTTGTACCCAGCGATGGAAGATTATCGGCTAGATATTATGATTGGTGAAGGTCCTGCAGCACGGAGTGTGCGTTTGGATTTGCCGCCATTCACGCTGATAGGCGCGACTACGCGCGCAGGCATGCTCACTAATCCGCTGCGTGATCGCTTCGGAATTGTGTCGCGTTTGGAGTTTTACACTACCGAAGAATTAGGTCGCATTGTGCATCGTAGTGCGGGTTTGCTAGAGGTTGAAATTACCGAAACAGGTGCGCTAGAAGTCGCCAAGCGTTCACGCGGCACGCCGCGCATTTCTAATCGCTTGCTACGCCGTGTACGCGATTACGCGCAAGTCAAAGCAGATGGTGTGGTGAGTAGTGAAATTGCTGATGCAGCACTAAAAATGCTCGATGTGGATAATTTAGGGTTCGATGTAATGGACAGAAAGCTACTGCAAGCTGTGCTAGAAAAGTTTGGTGGAGGTCCTGTAGGTTTGGATAATTTAGCCGCTGCGATAGGTGAAGAGCGCGATACGATTGAAGACGTGCTAGAGCCGTATTTGATTCAGCAGGGTTACCTGATGCGCACTCCGCGCGGGCGTGTAGCAACCAGCTTGGCTTACCAGCACTTTGGCTTGACTGCCCCTAAATCATTAGCGACAGGTGAAGTTTGGCAACAGTAAGTTAATTAAGCTTAATTTAAGTGACAATTATATTAAATAGCTGCCCCATAACCCGCATGGATATTGCTTCACAGGGCATCTATTATTAGTTATTTTTGTGCTGAAATGATGTTTATGCTAGAATTCATCGATGTTGAGTCAACAAACATTTAGCTGGCAGGTGCGTGTGTATTACGAAGACACCGATGCTGGTGGTGTGGTTTATCACAGCAACTATTTAAACTTTATGGAGCGCGCACGTACCGAGTGGCTACGCCATTTGGGTTATGAGCAGACTTATCTTCGTGATGTGCTTAACCTCATTTTTGTAGTGCACAGCATGCAAATCTCCTTTAAAAAACCTGCAAAATTTAACGATTTATTGTTAATTACCAGCAAACTTGTCAAAATAGGTCGCGGCAGTTTTGAATTTTTTCAGCAAATCGACGTCAATCAGCAAGTTATGGTGGAGGCTACTGTGAAAGTAGCCTGCGTTGACGCGCTGACATTTAAACCAATTGCAATTCCGAATCAACTCAAGTTAAAAATGGAGCAACTATGACAGTAGCGAACGACATGTCTTTATTTACACTCATTTCGGGCGCTAGTTTGCCAGTGCAGGCGGTGATGGTGATTTTGCTGATTACTTCGTTATTTTCGTGGTGGTACATTTTTATCAAAGTGGCGACAATCAAGCGCGCCGAAACTGAATCTGAAGAGTTTGAAAATAAATTCTGGTCAGGCGGCGATTTAAATAAACTTTATGAAAGCGTCACTGCGGGTCGTCGCAAACCGCAAGGCATGGCGAGCATATTCGAAGCGGGGTTTAAAGAATTTATCCGCCATAAACAACAACCTGGCATGGAAACCAAAATGGATGTGAGTGACGTGATGGAAGGCTCGCGCCGCGCTATGCGTGCTGCTTACAACCGCGAGCTGGATGACTTAGACGCGCATTTGCCGTTTTTAGCTTCCGTCGGCTCAGTAAGCCCGTATATCGGCCTATTTGGCACGGTGTGGGGCATCATGAACGCGTTTCGTGGGCTATCTAATGTCGCACAAGCTACGCTTAGCCAAGTCGCGCCTGGCATTGCAGAAGCGCTGGTGGCCACGGCGATTGGTTTATTTGCGGCGATTCCCGCAGTGATTGCCTACAACCGCTTTGCGAGCAGTGTGGATAGATTGTCGGTTAGATACGAAAGTTTTATGGAAGAGTTTACTAACATTCTACAAAGAAAGAGTTAGTTTATGAGCAGAACCCGCAAACGCCGCATGATGAACCAAATCAACGTGGTGCCTTATATAGACGTGACCTTGGTGCTGTTGGTTATTTTTATGGTGACCGCGCCAATGACCAATCCTGGCTTGGTTGAGCTGCCAAAAGTTGGTCAGGCCATGAAACAGGTTGGGGCGCCGATAGTGGTGACAGTGCGAAAAGATGGGGAGGCGGAGATTGAAGGCAAAAAACTATCGCGCGATAAGCTTTTATTCGAGATTAAAAAACAACTTAAAAAAAATCCGCGTGCGGTGGTGGTGGCAGCTGATGAAAAAACGCAATATGGCAAAGTGATAGAAGTGATGGATTTGCTGAAACAGGCAAAAGTGGACAAAGTAGGCTTGCTGTTTAAACCCGCGCCATAAAGCCATTATTATAAAAGCATGCTAAGAAAGCACGAAAATTCAGACTCTTGGAAAGCCGGCATACTAGCCATCGGCGTACATGTTGTTTTATTGGTGGGTATGCTCATCTCGTTTAATTGGAAAGCCGCGCATCCAGTAATGAATGTGACAGAGGTTGAGCTATGGGACAAAATTCCTAAATCGAATCCCGTTGTAGCGCCATCAAAACCAGAACCTAAACCAATCATTAAAGAAGAACCAAAACCAGAACCCAAGCCTATTGTTGAGGAGAAGCCAAAACCTGAAGAACCTAAAGTAGATATTGAGTTAGAAAAAAAGAAAAAAGAACTGGAAAAGAAAGAACAGGAACAAAAATTAAAAGAATTAGAGGATCAACGCAAAAAAGAGGCTTTAGATAAACTTAAACAAGAAGCACGTGAAGATGAGCTACGCGAGAAAAAAGCGACCGAGAAGAAAAAAAATGATGATGCCTTGCGCAAGTTAAAAGATGACATGTTAAATGAGAATGGCCAAGATGATGCTAAGGCATCCAGCGTTGCCAATGACAGGTTAATAGGTGAATTTACTGAAAAAATTAAAGCCAAAATTCGTGGCAATGTGTATAGCACCTTATGTGGCGACGGAAATCCTGTGCTTAAAGTAAATGTTGGCATATTGCCGACTGGGCAATTAAAGAGTGGGATAAAAATCACCAAATCAAGTGGAAACCAAACTTGCGATGATGCTGTTGAGCGCGCTATTCTAGCTTCTGAGCCATTTCAACTGCCAGATGATGCAAAATTAAAAGCAGAATTTAGAGATTTAAATCTGACGATTAAGCCCAATGATTAAATTTGGCGGGTTGTAAATAAAGCGTAAAAGTTGTAATAAAGTGTAAATGCTGTGGCATAGCGGCGCGATTGCAGTAGAATTTAAACGAACTTTTTTAAAAAACAAGAAACCAATGGCCTATGAAACTAATTCGATGGATGTTTTTTTGTGCAGTTTTTTTAGCCGCATCAATTGCCAACGCCGCGCTAGAGATTGAAATTAGCGGCGGCGGCGCCCAGCAAATCCCTATTGCAGTTGTACCTTTCGGTGGCGCTGCAACTACCAAAGAAAATATCAGTGAAATAATCGCTGCAGATTTGCATCGCAGCGGCCTATTTCGCGTACTAGAGACGCGTGGTATGGCAAATTTGCCAACCTCACCAGCCCAAATTAAATATGCAGAATGGACTGGTCTGCAGGCGCAAGCCATTGCAGTGGGCGAGGTGGAAGCCGTTGCTGGCGGCCGTTTGAAAGTGGCATTTCATTTGATGGATGCGCTAAAACAAACGCAATTAGCGGGTATGGATTACCAAATTGCACCTAGCCAAGTGCGTTCTACCGCGCATAAAATCGCCGATATTATTTATCAAAAACTCACTGGGCAAGCGGGCATATTTGCCAGCCGCATTGCTTATATTACCAAAACAGGCAAGCGTTATGCCTTGCAAGTGGCGGATGCAGATGGCTATAACCCTCAAACTGTCGTTTCATCAAACGAGCCTATTATTTCTCCCGCTTGGTCTCCCGATGGCACTAGGTTGGCGTATGTTTCATTTGAAAAGAAAAAACCGATTGTTTTTGTGCAGTCGCTCACCAGCGGTAGTCGCGAAATATTGGCGAATTACAAAGGTAATAATAGCGCGCCAGCGTGGTCGCCTGATGGCAGCAAACTGGCGATTGTGCTCACTTACGGTGCAAACTCGCAAATTTATACCATTTCATCTAATGGCGGCAATTTAAAACAAATCACCAAAAGCAGCGCGATTGATACCGAGCCTGTATTTTCGCCTGACGGCAGCATGATTTATTTCAGCTCAGATCGTGGCGGCCGGCCGCAAATTTACAAAGTGCCTGCAGATGGCGGCAGCCCTAGCCGCGTGACGTTTGAAGGTGCTTATAATGTATCACCACATTTTTCGCCCGACGGTAAAGCTTTAGCGTATATTCGTAACGATGGCGGAAAATTTAGAGTGGCGCTGCACGATTTAGCCAGCGGGCAAGTGCAATTGTTAAGCGAAGGCTCA
>JANNFN010000085.1:0-29434 GCA_031379885.1 Methylotenera sp. | reverse complement strand
CACAACATGCCAAAAGAATCTACTCCACGGACTTTGGCTTGTGTGATGACCATACTGGGGAAGGCCGCACCTACTTGCGCGCACGGCACTTTGATGCCAACACGCGCGTTGCTTGCGCCGCAAACAATCTGCAAAACCTCATTACCTACATTCACTTTGCACAACTGCAAACGGTCTGCGTCTGGGTGTTTTGCGGCTTCAACAATTTCGCCAATCACCACTTTTGAAAACACCGCGCCCGCAGGCTGCGAATCTTCGACCTCAAGCCCCGCCATGGTCAGCGCATGGCTTAATTCGGCTGAGTTAAGTTTGGTGTCGACGAAAGTGCGTAACCAGTTTTCTGAAAATTGCATAGTGTTCTAAATTAAAAAGCTTACTTATTAAATTGCTGCAAAAAGCGCAAATCATTATTAAAAAAGTGACGTAAATCATTCACACCATAGCGCAACATCGCGAGGCGTTCTACGCCCAAACCAAAAGCAAATCCGCGATATTTTTCGCTGTTGATATTCACGTGCTTAAACACTTCTGGATGCACCATGCCACAGCCGCCAATCTCTAGCCAACCACCGTTCCAGCTCATGTCCATCTCGGCAGACGGTTCTGTAAACGGGAAAAATGAAGGTCTAAATCTAACTGTTAAATCATCGCGCTCAAAGAATTTTTGCAAGAAATCCTGCACCACACCTTTTAAATTGGCGAAGCTGATATTTTCATCCACCCACAAGCCTTCTACCTGATGAAACATGGGCGAATGCGTGGCATCAGAATCCACCCTATAAACGCGGCCTGGCGCAATGATTTTTAACGGGGGTTCTTTATTCTCCATGTAATGAATTTGCACAGGTGACGTGTGCGTGCGTAGAACGTTATTTTCGTCAACGTAGAAAGTATCGTGCATGGCGCGTGCAGGGTGATTTTCGGGGATATTTAGCGCGGTAAAATTATAAAAATCGGTTTCAATTTCCGGGCCAGTCGCCACTTCAAAACCAATCGAGTGAAATAGCTGTTCTATACGTTGCAAAGTAAGCGTAACAGGATGCAAACCGCCTTGCGATTGCGCACGCGCTGGCAAAGTCACATCAATCGATTCATTCGCCAGTTGCGCAGCTTGCGCAGCGTTTAAAATCGCCTCGCGACGCGCATTTAAAGCCGCTTCAATCGCCTGCTTCACTACGTTAATGGCAGCGCCTGCGGCTGGTCGCTCTTCATTCGACAGCTTACCCAAGCCTTTTAGCGCGTCCGTGAGTGCGCCAGTTTTGCCGAGATATTTAGCCTTAGCATTTTCTAAGGCGGGCATGTCATCACAAGCTGAAAAATCAGTCTGCGACTCTGCAATTAAGTGATCTAAATTTGCCATGCGTTATTTTACTTTGAATTAGGTCTTATTTTTAATAATTTGAGCATAAAAAAAGAGGCCGCAGCCTCTTTTTTATTTTGCTTGAATTAAGCAGCTAGGCCTGTTTTTGCAATTTTTACAAATTTGGCAAAAGCAACTTTATCAAACACAGCCAAGTCCGCGAGTACTTTGCGATCCACCTCTACTGCTGATTTTTTCAAACCATTCATGAATCGGCTGTAAGTCAAGCCACACTCACGTGCACCAGCGTTAATACGGGCAATCCACAGTGTGCGGAATTGACGTTTTTTCTGACGGCGATCACGATACTGGTATTGACCAGCTTTCATTACCGCTTGCTTGGCAACGCGGTAAACGTTTTTACGACGACCACGATAACCCTTAGCGGCGTTTAATATTTTTTTGTGTCTAGCGCGTGCGATGACACCACGTTTTACTCTAGGCATATCGGTCTCCTTAGCGTGTTGGCATCATCGCGCGAACGCGTTTGACGTCAGTTGGTGAGATGATCGAAGTGCCGCGCAATTTACGTTTTTGCTTGGTGGTTTTCTTCGTTAAGATATGGCGCAAATGTGAATGCGTACGCTTCACTTTGCCATTCCCTAAGAACTTAAAGCGCTTTTTGGCACTGCTCTTTGTTTTCATTTTTGGCATTTTTTTCTCCTTTAGAGACTAGTTAAGAACGCTTAGGCATGCCGTTTAAGCCGTATCGTTCAGGGTAAAACTTTTATTCTGTCACTACTACTTTTTCTTCTGTTTTTTCAACAGATTTTGCTACTTTATCTTTAGCTGGTTTAGCAACTGCTTTTTCTATTTTCTTAGGTGCCAGCACCATCACCATTTGTCGGCCTTCCATTTTAGGAAACTGCTCGACGACTGCATGTTCTTGTAAATCTGCCTCTACGCGCTTTAATAACGCCAAACCAAATTCTTGGTGCGTAATCTCACGGCCTCTAAAACGCAACGTAATCTTAGCTTTATCACCCTCACCCAAAAAGCGGATGATATTACGTACTTTAATATTGTAATCGCCATCATCAGTGCCTGGGCGAAACTTAATTTCTTTTATAACTACTTGTTTTTGCTTGAGTTTTTGCTCATGCATACGCTTACTTTCAGCGTATTTAAACTTGCCATAATCCATCAATCTGCACACTGGTGGCACTGCATTTGGCGCAATTTCAACCAAATCAATATCCGCTTCTTCTGCTTTTGCAAAGGCTTCGCGTAAGCTTACAATGCCTAGCGGCTCACCTTCTATGCCCACCAAACGAACTTCGGCAGCGGTAATATCGCCGTTAATTCTAGTATCTTTATCCTGTGCTATTGCTGACTCCTAATCTATTCTATAAAAAAATTAAACCGCGCTACCTAGAAAACTGGGCTTAAATCTTAGCTTCCACTTCTGCTTTCAAGCGAGCTATTAGCTCTGCAATCGGCATAGAACCTAGATCTTCACCTTTTCTGGTACGCACGGCCACATGTCCTGCTTGCATTTCACGCTCACCCGCCACAAGCAGATAAGGCATTTTTTGCATTGAATGTTCGCGTATTTTATAGGTAATCTTCTCATTTCTCAAGTCATATTCGCATCTGATGCCATTTTTCTTTAATTTTTCAACAACTTGCAACACATATTCGGCTTGACTGTCAGAAATATTCAACACCATTGCCTGTACTGGCGCTAGCCACAACGGCATTGCACCTGCGTAATTTTCTATCAAAATACCAATAAAGCGCTCCATAGAGCCCACAATGGCGCGATGCAACATGACGGGTCTTTTTCTTGAGTTATCTTCCGCCACATATTCAGCACCTAAGCGCTCTGGCAAGTTAGGGTCTAATTGTATAGTCCCGCATTGCCATAAACGGCCAAGCGAATCTTTCAACGTAAATTCAATTTTAGGGCCATAAAATGCTCCCTCGCCTGGTTGATACTCAAAATCTAAGTTGTTGATTTTAAGCGCGTTAGCCAGTGATTTTTCGGCTCTATCCCAATTAGCATCGCTGCCAATGCGCTTTTCAGGGCGAGTAGATAGCTTCACTAACACATCTTTAAAGCCAAAATCGCCATAAGCTTTGTAAAGCATTTTGATGAAGTCGGCAACTTCGGCCTCCACCTGCTCAGGCGTACAAAAAATATGCGCGTCATCTTGGGTAAAGCCGCGTACGCGCATCAGGCCATGCAACGCGCCAGAGGGCTCATTGCGATGACAAGAGCCAAACTCAGCCAAGCGCAAAGGCAAGTCACGATAGCTATGTAAACTGCTGTTAAAAATCTGCACATGGCCTGGACAATTCATCGGTTTTACCGCGTAATCACGGTTTTCCGAAGCAGTCACAAACATATTGTCGCGATAATTTTGCCAATGGCCAGATTTTTCCCACAAGGTTTTATCCATAATGGTCGGCGTACGCACTTCTTGGTAGTTGTAATCGACGAACATTTGGCGCATATATTGTTCAATTTCTTGCCAAATGCTCCAGCCGCGCGGATGCCAGAACACCATTCCTGGCGCATCATCTTGCATGTGAAAGTAATCGAGCTGTTTGCCAAGCTTACGATGATCGCGCTTTTCCGCTTCTTCCAGCTGAAACAAATACGCATCTAACTCTTCTTTATTGCGCCAAGCGGTGCCATACACGCGCTGTAACATCTCGTTATTACTATCACCACGCCAGTAAGCACCTGCTAACTTCATGAGTTTAAAAGCTTTTAGCTTGCCAGTATTTGGTACGTGCGGGCCGCGACACAAGTCGGTAAATCTACCTTCGGTATACAAAGAAACATCTTCATTGGCAGGAATCGATGCAATAATCTCAGCTTTGTAATGCTCGTTAATGCTTTTGAAATAAGCCACTGCTTCATCGCGCGGCAAAACTTTGCGGGTTACTGACTCGTCTTTTTTCGCCAGTTCCGTCATTTTCTTTTCAATGGCAATCAAGTCTTCGGGCGTAAATGCGCGCTTATAGCTGAAGTCATAATAAAAACCATTTTCAATCACCGGACCGATTGTTACTTGACAGTCGGGAAACAGTTCTTTCACCGCGTAAGCCAGTAAATGCGCGGTTGAGTGGCGAATAATTTCTAAGCCATCATCACTTTTATCGGTAATAATCGCTAAATCGCTATCAGACTCAATAATAAAACTGGTATCGACAATTTTGCCATCAACCTTACCTGCAAGCGCTGCTTTGGCAAGGCCAGCGCCAATATTCATGGCGACATCGGCCACGCTAACAGGCGCATCAAAGCTGCGTTGTGAGCCATCTGGTAAGCGAATTACAGGCATGCAATTTCCAATTTAAACTATTTAAAATTCTTGGTTTTTGGTAGGCAGCACCAGATTCGAACTGAACACTTCTTGGATGTCGACCAAGCGGATAAGTGGCTGCGTCTCTAGCACAGGCAGGCGCGTATTTTACACTTACCGTAAAGTAAAAGGCAAGCCTGAAAGAATAAAGATACGCAGCAACACGGATTTAACCATGGATGCAGCTAGAAAAGCAGCTGGAGATATTACCCCCCAGTGATTGGGAGTCGTTGTGAGGGGTTAGATATAAGCGCCCGTTAAACCTTGTGCCTTTGATAAGTAGTAAAAGTGAAAAGCAGTCCTTCATATTCAGCAAGTCGACTTCTGTTGTCGACCCGTAGCCGTCATTCGTGGTTCTACATAGCGGAAGATTACACAAAATCAATAATACACCCTTCGCCCGTCACCGTGTGAAAAGTGTAATACTGGGCGAAGTGGATTTGGCTAATATTCAACTTGATCAATTAAAACGCATCGATTATGTTAACTGATTGCGATTAGTTTGCTAGAATTTTAAGCTTGGCGTGAGTAAAAATAAAAGTATTTGAGAGGATTTATTTTGAGTAAAGCAGTGCGGTTTCATGAGTTTGGCGGACCAGATGTATTGCGCTATGAGGATGTAATGGTTGATGCGCCAGCGCCAGATGAAGCGCGTATGCGGCATGTAGCGATTGGCTTGAATTTTATCGATACCTACCAACGTAGCGGGCTTTATAAAGTGTCGCTACCGTCAATCGGTGGTAATGAGGCGGCTGGTATCGTTGAGGCGGTTGGTAGTAATGTTACACATGTAAAAATTGGCGATCGTGTCGCTTATGTAAGTAGCGCGCCTGGCGCTTATTGTGAAGTGCGTAACTTTCCTGCGCTACGTTTGTGCAAACTGCCAGATGCCATTTCATTTGTGCAAGCTGCCGCGATGATGCTTAAAGGCATGACGGTGCAGTATCTTATTCGCAGAACTTACCCCGTTAAAGCGGGTGATACCGTATTGTTTCATGCGGCTTCGGGCGGAGTGGGCTTGACTGCTTGCCAATGGCTAAAAGCGCTTGGGGCAACGGTAATCGGCACGGCAGGCTCAGATGAAAAGTGCGCGCTTGCGATGCAACATGGCGCAGATTATTGTATCAATTATTGTACTGAAAATTTTGTAGAATGCGTGCGTGAGATTACCAAAGGTGCAGGCGTTCCAGTAGTCTATGACTCGGTGGGCAAAGACACTTTCGCTGGATCGCTGGATTGTTTGAGTCCGTTTGGGCTGTTAGTATGCTTTGGTAATGCCTCTGGGCCTCCGCCCGCTTTAGAGCTTGGTCTTCTAGCACAAAAAGGCTCGCTATTTATTACCCGTCCAAACCTCACGCACTATATTGCATCGAATAGTGATTTGCACAATACCGCAACTGAATTGTTTAACATTGTACAAAGCGGCAAGGTGAAGATTGAAGTGAAGCACCAGTATTCACTTAAAGACGCCGCCCAAGCGCATCGCGACCTTGAAGCGCGTAAAAATATGGGATCAAGCGTGCTGATACCTTGAACTGGCCATACGCGACTAAACAAGCGCATAACTGCGCTCTGTGCAGTCGCTAGCTCCATTTGGTTTTACCTAACTACCCAACCCCCACTAACTGGGAAAACTTGACCAACAAAGCAGGATGCAGAATCAGTGCAAAGATAGGCTGCGAATTCAGCATCTTCTCTACCGGTGACTAAGCGGCCAAGTGGCACTTCACGTTTCAATCGCTCTTGAAAAGCTGGATCTGCTTGAACTTCAGGTGGAAAATAAGTTGGATTCTCGATAAAATTTTGTGCGATTGCATTCACTTGAATATTGTACTGTGCCATTTCCACACCTACCGCTTGCACGTAGGCTAGCTGCGCACCTCGCGCCGCACTATAGGTAGAGCGCTGTTTCATGCCACGTAGTGCAGACGCGCTACCCATCACCAAAATTTTGCCTGCTTTGCGTGCCATCATCTGCGGCAATACTGCGCGCACCAATCTAGGAAGTGGGTCAACTATGGTTTTAAAAATTTCTTCCCACTCACCATCACCAACCTCGTGCACCAAGGTGCTGGGGGCTTTAATGGCAAGATTAACAATTAATATGTCCACGTGACCAACTGCCGCAACTACTTTTGCAGGTGTTTCACTTTCTACAAGAGAGGATGTATCTGCAATAACCTGTGCACCATGTTTAGCAAAAACCTCACACAAAGCTGGCCCCATAAAAGCATCAGCCTGAGTGATGAGTACCTGCTTATCCGCTAGGCTATCGAACGCCATATGAGTTAATTTTGCGCTTCAGTAAAAAAATCTCTAATGAGCTCATTAAAGCGTGCAGCATGTTCAATTTGCGTCCAATGTCCGCATTGCCCAAACACGTGAATTTGCGCTTTTTGTATCATGCTAAAAAGCTCGTAGGAGCTTGCGAGAGGAATAACTTTGTCTTCACGCCCATGCACTATCATCGTGGTGTGCGGCAACGCTTTGATTGCAGCTTCATCGCTTGCAAGGCCATTTACGCCGTTTTGGCGCGGTGCAGGAAACATTTGTGCAAACGCTTCTTGAATGCCAGGTCGTACACTGGCCTCATAGCGCATACGTGCTAAATCATCTGTGACACGGCTACGGTCGAAAGCAAATAAATCTAGCAGGCCGCGCATATTGTCGATTGACGGCGTGTAACCCCAAACGCGGTCTAAACCTTCGGTTAGTGTAAATGGCAAACCTGCGCTACCCATTAATACCAGTCGCCCAACACGCTGCGGCGCGCGAATCGCCATTGCCAGTGCTAGGCCGCCGCCAAATGAGTTGCCAACGACATGCGCTTTTTCTATGCCAAGTGCATCCATAAAACCAAAAATATGGTTCACCCATGTTTGCATGTTGTATTGCACATCGGCGGGTCTTTCGGTGTAACCAAAACCAACAATATCAGGCGCAATCACGCGAAAATTCTCAGCCAGCGCTGGAATGGTTAATCGCCAATTTGCCCAGCCTGTTACGCCTGGCCCAGAACCATGAATAAGCAGCACTGGTTCGCCTTTTCCATGCTCGTGATAATTAGTTTGAATGCCGTTGGCAAGAATAGACTTGCCGATTTCTGGATTAATTGTCATAGTAATTTTAACGTCCTAAGTCTTTGGCAGGAACGCCAGCAATGCCCCAATTGGTACTGGGGACTTCTTGAATAACAACACGAACGCTTTGAATTGGCGCGCCGACCGCCTCGCATAAGGCTTCGGTGACTTTTTCAATGACGGCACGTTTTTGTGCTTCTGTTCGTCCCTCGATTAAATAAATTTGTGCAAATGGCATCTCTATCTTTCTTACAACATAGAATAAATTAGCTAAATAAACTTTATTAGAATCAAGCTTTTAAGCTAGCAATATGTTCGGCAAGAAAGTCTAGGCGGTCATTGCCCCAGAAAACTTCTTTTCCAACGATAAACGTTGGTACGCCAAACGCGCCGTCAGCTTTAGCACTTTCTTCAAACTCTTTTAACTTAGCAATGCTATTTTCATCTGTCAGCGCTTGCTGCAATTGATCAGGATCTAAGCCTGCGCGCTGTGCTGCACGTAGCAAAGGCTCAATTAAGCCAATATTTTGGCCAAACTCCCATTCTTCGCGCATTACTTCTAAAACATACTCTGGCAAACGTCCAACTCTCTCAGCAAGAAGTGAGCCCAGCGCCGCGTTTGTTGGATCTGTCTCTGTTGGTGGTGGCACAAAAGGAATGTCTAAGCGACGACACCAGCGTGCGACATCTTGCCGTACAATCGGTAATTTATAGGCTACGCGATCAGGAGCTGATCGCCCGTTCCATCCACCTAATGGGCACCAAATGATTTGAATATCAGGCGCAAGTAATACATCAAACATGCGCTTGGAAGCCAAGTAACAGTAGGGGCTACGAAAATTGAAATAGACTTTTATGTCGATTTTATTCATGTGCTAAATTCCAGTAATTGAAGGCTTGGTTGCATCATAAGAGGGGCGCTTGATTACCCGACCTAGCCAATCTACCAACTTTGGATGGCGAGCACTATCAAGATGTAGCCCATAGGCCTTAGCCAAACTGAGCCTAGGAATTAGCGCGCAATCTGCAACGCTAAATGTAGCACCAGCCATGTAAGTACCACCGAAATTAGCTTCTAACCAATCCAGTGTTTTTTCCCAATGTTTGCTACCCTGCTCAATACGTTGTAAATCTTGCTCAGCGACTGATTTGCTGCGTCTTTGAAAAATAACATCTCTCAAGCCCAATCCAGCAATTCTGTCTGAGTACGTGTGCATCAAGCGAATTCGTGCCCGCGCAACAGGCTCTTCCCCCATCAACTTCGCCTGCGGCGATAAATCAGCGATATACTCGGCAATCACTGAAGAATCCCAAATCGCAAATTCTCCATCCAACAACACAGGCACGGTTGCCTGTGGGGAGTACAGCGTCACATCTGCCTGCGACTCAAAACTGCATTCCATCTTCGCCTCAGCAAGCACCAATCGAATCTTCCAGCAAAATGGGCAATCATGACGATGGAAAAGAATCATTACCTATCTCTACTTTAGACAAAACGCATACCGACTGAACCCATGCCTTGCACACGCAAACAAACAGAATCGCCTGCTTGCACAGCAACCGCTTCGGTAATGCCACCAGAAAGAATAAGCGAGCCCGCTGGAATTTCTTCACCACGCGCTGCCAAGTGGTTCGCCAGCATGGCAATCGCCAAAGCAGGGTGGCCAAGCACGGCCGCACCAGCGCCAAATGACACAGGCTCACCATTTTTTTCTAACACAATACCCACTGTGCGAAGGTCCACATCCGCCACGGGAATGGCTCGCCCGCCAACTACAAAGCGCGTTGCAGAAGTGTTATCCGCAATCACGCTTTTTAAATCAAACTTAAAATCACGATAGCGCGAATCAATCACTTCAATGCCTGGCATCACAAAATCTATGGCTGCCAACACTGTACCAATATGGCAACCAGGTCCTTTAATAGCAGTTTTGGTGACGAAAGCTATTTCTGGCTCGACTTTTGGGTGAATGAGTTTTGAAATTTGGCATTCACCACCTTCTGGCACGGCGTAGTAATCTGCCATAAAGCCAAAAACAGGCGTATCTACACCCATTTGTTTCATTTTTGCAAATGAAGTTAAACCCGCTTTCAAGCCGACAATTTTGTGGCCACGTGTAATTTTGCGACGGCGAATTTCATCTTGAATCGCATACGCATCGTCCCAATCCATGTCAGGGTAATCGTCGGTGATTTTGGTGGTATCGCGTGCTTCTAGCTCGCAATTTTCCAAATGTTCCGCCAGTTTTGCTATGGTGGCTTTATCTAGATTCATGCGGCTAACCCACGTTCTTTAGCCATTGTCATTGCAGTGTCTTCAATCATATCTTCTTGGCCAGCTACCATGCCACGACGACCGAGCTCGACCAAAATATCGCGCGCTGGAACATTATATTTAGCCGCCGCACGTTTAGCGAAGAGTAAGAATGTGGAGTAAACGCCTGCGTAGCCTAAAGTAAGCGCCTCTCTATCAATCCGCACCATGTGGTCCATCATCGGTAGCACAATATCTTCAGCGACATCCATGATTTTATATAAATCAACGCCTGTCTCAACGCCCATGCGGTTGCACACGGCAACGAACACTTCCAACGGGGTGTTGCCGGCACCAGCACCCAAGCCATTGGTAGAGCCATCAATACGAATTGCGCCAGCTTCAATTGCCGCGAGCGAATTAGCCACGCCCATCGCCATATTATGATGTCCATGAAAACCAATTTGCGTTTCTGGCCTCAGCACAGCACGCAAAGCGGCTACGCGATCAGTGACGCCATCTGGCAATAAATAGCCTGCAGAATCAGTCACATAGACGCATTCTGCGCCATAGCCTTCCATCAATTTAGCTTGTTGGGCCAATTTTTCTGGGGTATTCATATGCGCCATCATCAAAAAACCCACAGTATCCAGCCCCAGTTTGCGCCCCACTGTAATGTGTTGCTCCGAGACGTCTGCCTCGGTGCTATGTGTTGCCACGCGTACTGTGTGCAAGCCGCAATCAAATGCGGCGCGCAGATGATCTACTGTGCCAATACCCGGCACTAGCAAGGCAGAAACTTTGGTGTGTTTGAGGTGTGGAATGACCGCATTCAAATACTCTATGTCCGTATGTAGCGGAAAACCATAATTGACCGATGCGCCGCCTAAGCCGTCGCCATGTGTAATTTCCAGCAATGGCATACCCGCATCATCCAAACCTTTGGCCACAGCAAGCATTTGATCTATTGTAATTTGGTGACGCTTAGGATGCATGCCATCGCGCAGCGTATTGTCATGCAAAATTATTTTTTTACCTTCAAGATTCATTCTTTTCTCCTTTGCCTAAGCAGCAACCGGCTGAAGTGTGATTGTGCCGCTTAGCAACTCTTCAGCAAACATTTCTGCGGTGCGTGCAGCAGCGGCCGTCATAATATCTAAGTTGCCCGCATAAATTGGCAAGTAATCGCCAAGCCCTGTCACTTCCATAAAAACTGAAACACGATTGCCGTCGAACACTGGGCCATTCACCAGCCTGTAGCCTGGAACATATTTTTGCACTTCGGTAATCATCTCTAAAATAGAAGCGGTAATGCGTTTTTGGTCGGGTTCAGTTTCCGTCAAGCAATGCACAGTATCGCGCATCAGCAACGGAGGTTCAGCTGGGTTAAGTACAATAATCGCCTTGCTTTGTTTTGCGCCGCCCACTACTTTAATTGCGTTCGCCGTGGTGGTCGTAAACTCATCAATATTTTTACGTGTACCTGGGCCAGCTGATTTTGAAGCCGCAGTCGCAATAATTTCCGCATAAGCAACAGGCTGAATTTTAGATACCGCGGCCACTATAGGAATGGTCGCCTGCCCACCGCACGTCACCATATTGACGTTCATTTCGCGCTTACCTAAATGTTCTTTTAGGTTAACAGGTGGCACGCAGAATGGGCCAATCGCGGCAGGCGTTAAATCAATCATCATCACGCCCAGCGCGTTTAATTTGCGTGAGTTTTCAGCATGCACATAGGCGCTGGTCGCGTCAAACGCAATCTGTACGCCATCGGCAATTACGTGTGGCAATAAGCCATCGACGCCATCGGAAGTGGTTTTAATGCCCATCTCGCGTGCACGCTTTAAGCCGTCAGAATTCGGGTCAATACCCACCATCCACACTGGTTCGAGTACTGGGCTGCGCTGTAATTTAGCGAGCAAATCAGTGCCAATATTACCTGGACCAATCAGCGCACATTTGATTTTCTTCATTAGTGATACTCCCGTAAAACTTTAATATATGTAACTTTAATATTTAGTGAAACCGACTATTAATGAAATCGACCATTAATGAAACCTAACACTACAGCCGCCAAGCCCGCCTATGCTGACGCGGAAATTATCACCCGCTTTAGCAGGAAGCATTGCGGCGAGCGCGCCAGACAGTATTACTTCGCCCGCTTTTAATGGAATACCAAGCGCGCCCATGGTATTTGCCAGCCAAGTGATTGCATTGACAGGTGAGCCGAGCGCCGCTGCGCCAGAGCCAGTAGTAATAAGCTCACCATTTTTCTCCAACACCATGCCACACAATGCCAAATCTAGTTTACGTGGGTCAACCGCCTGGTCGCCAAGCACAAAAACACCACATGAGGCGTTATCAGCTACCGTATCTTGAATCTTAATTTTCCAATCACGAATACGTGAATCAACAATCTCAAAACACGGCATCACACATTCAGTCGCCGCAAGCACTTGTGCATTTGTAATGCCCGGGCCTAAAAGATCTTTTTTTAGAATAAAAGCAATTTCACCTTCCGCCTTTGGTTGAATCAATGTAGCGATATCGATAGACTCACCTTCGTTATAAAGCATGCCATCTAGCATGTAACCAAAATCTGGTTGATACACACCTAGCATATTCATTACAGCTAACGAGGTAACACCAATTTTTTTACCAATAATACGCTCGCCAGCTTGTATGCGGCGTTCAATCATCCGCTGCTGAATATTGTAGGCATTTTCAATCGTAATGTCGGCATAACGATTGGTCAGTGGCTCAATCATCGTCTGCGTGGTTAACGCTTGATAAAGTTCATCGCCTAATTCGGTAATTATTTTCTTATCCATATTTTTTCACTTGGGTTTTTTTCGCTTTAAAGTTTAATGCAAACATTTTTCAATTCAGTATAAAACTCAAGCGAATGCACGCCGCCTTCGCGGCCAATGCCAGATTGCTTAGCGCCGCCAAACGGTGTGCGTAAATCGCGCAAGAACCAAGAGTTCACCCACACAATGCCCGCTTCAATGGCATTTGCCATGCGGTGTCCGCGACTCAAATTGCTTGTCCAAATGGCAGAAGCCAGTCCATATGGATTATCGTTAGTGCGACGAATCACTTCTTCTTCAGAATCAAACGGCGCAATGTGGCAACATGGACCAAAAATCTCTTCGCGCAGTACGGTAGCGGTGTCTGGCAAGCCAGTCCATATGGTGGGTTGCACCCATGAACCACCTTCTAATGCTTGTGGCATTTCAGGTATGCCACCGCCCGTCACAACTGTTGCACCTTCTTCTACGGCGTTTTTATAATATGAAAGCACCTTGTTTCGATGCTCTTGCGAAATCAATGGACCCATGCCGCTCGCAGGGTCGCTTGGCAAGCCAGGCTTCATTTTCTCTACACCCACTTTTAGGTGTTTTACAAATTCTTCAAAAATCGGTCGTTCCACATACACGCGCTCTGTACCAAGACATACTTGTCCGCAGTTAGCAAAAGAAGAACGCAGCGTACCTTCAATCGCGGCATCCATATCGCAATCAGCAAAGACTATCGCCGCATTTTTTCCTCCCATTTCCAAAGAAACAGGCCGCGCGCCATCTGCCGCTGCCTTCATAATTGCTGCGCCAGTGCGGGTTTCTCCCGTAAAGGTAATTGCACTTACTTTTGGGTGGGTGGTTAAAAACTCACCCGCCGCATCGGGGCCAAAACCGTTCACAACATTAAACACACCTTTTGGCATGCCCACTGTATTCATCACTTCGCCAAGTAAATAAGCGGTTTGTGGCGTTTCTTCAGATGGTTTTACGACAACCGTGTTACCACAGGCCATGGCTGGGCCCAACTTCCAAGTCATCAACAAAAATGGTAAATTCCATGGGCAAATCACCGCCACAACGCCCACTGGGCGGCGTGTTGAGTAATTAATCGCACCACGACCATCTGGCGTTGCCATCTCAAAAAATTCGGATGGCACGTTTTTAACTACATCTGCAAATACCCTGAAGTTTGCTGCGCCGCGCGGTACGTCTACATGACGAATAAAATGCGCGGGCTGCCCAATATCGGTCATTTCAGCATCGCAAAAGTCTTCAAAGCGACGATCTATTTCATTGGCAACCGCATACAACATCTCCACTCGATCGGCCACGGCAAGCTTGCCCCAAGGACCTTCTAGCGCTGTATGTGCGGCATTTACTGCAGCATCCACTTCAGGCCGGCCTGCGGCTGCAACGCGTGCGATTACTTTGCCATCGTAGGGAGAGCGTTTTTCGAACCAATTGGACGTCGCAACAAATTCGCCATTGATAAAGTTGGTAATGTCTTTAATAGACAATGTATCTTTCACTGGCGACAACTTTTTAACAGCTTCTGACATAGGTTTATCCAATAAAAAATTTGACGTTTCATTTTTTTCATTTTGTAAGTTCAAGTTTCTATCTCCGCTGCGATCAAGCCAAAACGCGCGCATTCTTCATCCTGCTGTTCAGAGCCGCCAGATACGCCGATCCCGCCAACTATGGTGCCGTTAATATTAATCGGCAAGCCACCGCCAAACTGCACAAATCTTGGCCGCGCTGGCAAACCAAGTCTAACGCCATCTGAATGATTGCTTAATATCTGCGCCCATTGGCTTGTAGGTATGCCAAAGCTAGCCGCCGTGTAAGCCTTATCTTCGCTGATGGTAATAGAATGCAGATACGCGCCATTCATGCGCAAAAACGCCATTTGCGTTCCGCTAGCATCACACACCGCAACATTAATTTTAATGCCTAACTTAACGGCTTGTTGCACTGCACCCTCTACCGCGCGAAGGGCTGCTTCGCTAGTGATTTGCCACTGTTCAGTGTAATGCGCCATCGTCATACGCTAATTGCCTTGAATTTTGCTGATTGACATCAATATTAATGGGCTTCAGTTATTTTGTAAAATACTTAATCTTTGTTAATTAATACTTAAATTGCATAACCAAATTGGCTTACTCAATTTTTAAAGTAATTACGGCCGCAATATATATGCGGCCGAAAATTGACTTTCAATTAAAGCTGCGTCCGCACGCCACTAAGGAGAGAAGCGACGTGTCGAGACACAACAATAACATTTAGTTACCACCACGCAAGAACTGCACTTGGAACATTGCAGGCGGCACTTTTTTAGGATCTACCTGACCTTTGAACTGACCAGTTGTACAGTGTTTAGACTGCATATCCACCATTGAGAAAGCATCGTCAATCGAAATACCAGTACCTTTATTAATAGCAAGGTGACTATCTGGATGTGATTTACCGATAGTCCAAGATTTCCACAACTCACCCTTACGATCATAAATCAGCGTGCGGTTAATACTATTGGCCTGCGCATCCATATGGAATATACGTTTGCCGATTGGGCTTGGCCCCACTGGCACCGCTTCGAGTATGTACACTTTACGTAGCTGCCAAGTCACATCTGGGAAACAGCCTCCTTGACCATGGAAATCAACGTATTTATAGCCGTCACCTTCTTTGAAGTCGCTGGATAGCTTCATTTCGTTATGGTTATAAAACGCTAACATGATATTTTTGGTGCCTTTATAGGTCCATTTCATATCAGCAACGCGGCCGTTATAACCTTCAAAATCTTCAATCATTAAATCTGAGCCTAGGAAAGAGTCAGTCTTTTGTTCCGTAGCCAAGCGGCGAACACGCCGTTGAAAGCCAAGATACAAATAAGCATCGTCTTGTTTTTGGTCATCTTCGTAGCGTTGAATCAGCAGTTGCGTGTTTTTAAGATCTTGTGGCTCTAACACTTTAACGTAAATCCCACGAAACAGATTAGCTGGGTTTGGAGTCACTTCTGGCACTGGCGCATGTTGAACGCGGTGTTTAAAGTTTAAAAAACCAAAGCTAAATTTAAGTGTTTTTTCAAGCTTACCACTTTCTAAATCCCGGTATTTCCAATAGAACGGTGTAATGGTGGCGTTGTCACCCCAGTTTTGACCATACTTGAAATTCCATGCAAGCTTTTCACCGGCACGAGGGTCGCTCTCAGAAGGTTCTTCAGGAAAAGGTCGGCCAGCTACAAAGCCTTCAATATCACCCGTTTTGGCGCCTAGCTTAGTGCCACCTAGATTCTTCTTAGTAGCATCAATATAAAACTTATCTTGGTCAAACGAGGTGGTTTTGCCCACTTTAATTTCGTACCAGCCATTTTTGATGACCTTGTACATACCTTCATCAAGCACGGCCTTAAATTGATCTACATTGTCTTTGTTAATCACCGCGCCTGGCGTTACGCCATCCGCTGTGGGTGTGCCATCTTTATATGGAAAGAATGATTTTTCCACGTCAGCCTCTGTAGCGGCGTAAGCGTTGCTTGCCGCACTAGAGGCCAAGACGGCCATAGAAACTGCTAATAATATTTGTCGCATGATGTTTCTCCTCTTTAAAATTTAAATTCCTAGAATTTATATCTCATATTGAAATAAATTTCGTCTTCTCTTACTGCGGTGCCAATTGGTCCTGCGCGGAAACGCCCAAGCGGCTCTAAACCAGATAAGCCACGCGAAAATGACTGAAACTGAGTTGCTGGGTCACCCTGTGGTGCAGTGAAAGGCGCCCAAGGGTTACAAGAACGGCAGTCATCCACTTTGTATTTGCTTTCGTCATTACCCCATTTCACGTTAGCACCCACCGTAAACTTAAGTTTATCACTGGCAATCCACTCCACTTGTGGTGCAGCCACCCATGATTCTGCATTAAAGTCATGCGCAAAAATCACTTGTGGGCTAAGCCTATCGTTTTTAAGGAATGCTTTAATCAGCAAGGTGCCAATAAAGTTATCTTCCCAGTCTGCCATACCAGTATGGCCAAGGCGGCCTTGATCGCGCTCGTGATCAAAGATATGTTGGTAGAACAACTGCCCAGAAAACAATACCGTACGGGTTTCGCTGATAAACGGAACAAAGGTCGGCCTATCAATACCAATCACGCTGCGGAACACGTGATTTCTAGAGAATAGCTTCTCTTTGTTAGTGTTAGCAAACTCTTCACCGCTGGTATAAGCCGCTTCCATACGTACTGCAGATTTAGCTGCATTCCATTGAAAGTCCATCGAACCACCGACTAAATTGACGCGTGGATAGACCATATCGAATGAAATGAGATAGGGATTATATTCTCGGTTCACTCCAGTAAAGCCATTAACACTGCGCTTACCACCATGTAATGAAGGCAGTTGCGAACGATAGGTTAAGGCATTCAGAGAGAAGTTCACACCGCCTTTAGTGACACCCTCGAATTTTGTACCTAGCTGTGTATTTTCCAAACTCCACTCAGGCAAATCGACATTAGCCAAGCCAATCTGATGCGCGCCAAAGTTTGTTGCTAGCAAAGTGCCAGGTGCAACATTGGCGAAATTAGCTACAGTGCCGCCGTTTTCCCATAAGTTATTGAGGCCTCGGAACAAGCAACCTGCATCCAGAATCACGTTAGCAGTGCCGCACTGTCCAAGGTTATTGGGACGAAATTTGTCGAAGTTCCAAACCACTTGCAAATTTTGCTCTTGTAACCAGTCACTGCCGCCCATGCGATACTCAGCCTGTGCGATAAACATCGGAATACGAATATCTTGTAGTTCGTCATAGATATTATTTCTTGAATAATCCACTGGGTTAATCACATCCAGCACGCGGAATAAGTCGGTACGGCCCCACACCACTTGTTGACGACCCACCTTCACAAATAGCTGTTTGTTATCAGCCAAGTCAAAAGTCTTCTTCACATAAGCTTCGCGGATAAAGTCCAATCGATCGTTAAACTCGGGTGATGCAAGTTCATTTTTATCCTGATCGCCATAACCGCCAAAATCTTTACAACCGCGACTATCGGTATTACATGGACGTACCGGCACGCCAAAAGCTACACCACCATCAAGGCCATGCCACCTGTCGCCCAAAACACGTAAGCCCTCATTTGGACTATTAGGGTAGCTATCTACAAACGCATTACCAGGAAGCCCTAATCCAGTAACAACCGTATTTGTTACAGGGCCTGCACCGTAAGGAGTTGATATAAACCCACCAGGTGTTGTTGATTGAAGATTAATTGCACCGCCTGCATTTTTGCCGTACTCACTTTTGTTTAGGTCATAAACACCATCATAAGTGCCACGGAAAACACCGTGAAACTCCCAGCCACTGCTGCCCAGCCTGCGGTCAGCCTCCACTTGCAAGGTATTGCGAAACTTGGACAGCCCGACGTTATTACCCGTGGCATCATCCCCTCGAAAGCGCGTATCATTTTCGTAATACACATCTGTAATTGAGCCGTCGTCATTCGCAGCATCGCCACCTTCTGGCAATGCTTCTGCCCAAGCGGTACTAGCACCCAATGCCAGTAATATTGCACCGAGAAGCGCCCATTTTGACTTGAGCGATCCTCGGAGTTGGTTACTATATTTCATTTTAGTCACTCCCCTTTAAGTTGTTACATCCATATGGTTGTACTACTTTTAATACTTAACCCTACTACCTTTAATACTTAATCAGAAACTTACTTCCTATTTCGCTTGCTTCCGATTTGCTTTGCAAGCGTTAATCTGTTTGCAAAACGCCGTCTTCATCTCGGTGTGCACCCGTAATAAAGGCCGGTTTAAACACTAATACCCACGATGGCACAATGACCATTGCCGCCAGCGCATTCACAACTAACATCACAGTCAGTAGTGTTGCAGCATCCGATTGAAAGCGTAAATCCGATAACACAACCCACATAATGACGCCCGAAACTAGTGTTGCGGCAGTAAATGCCACTGCCAAGCCTGTCGTGCTTAGTGCACGCGCTACTGCCTCAGCTAAATCGTGTTTTTCAACAAACTCCTCACGAATCCTATCCATAATATAGATGGCGTAATCGATACCTACGCCAATGCCCACAGCGATGACGGGAATGGTATTAACACTAATACCAATATGATTAAAACCCATGTAAGCATAGGTGAGAATAGTGGAAAACAACATAGGTAGCACCATGAGCCAACCCGCGTGAGTTGAGTTGTAATAGACTCTGACGAACAAAAACGCCATTAACATCACCAAAGGAGTTATTTTCAAGGTGTCGCGATAATTCTCTTCGTCGATACCCGCATTTACCCCAACAACACCGCCAGCCAAGTGTATTTTGAAATCTTTAATACCTGCAGTGGCAGATGTAACGGCATTAGTCGCATCACCAATCACACGCTTGAGCGTTTCTGCTTGGTGGTCTTTGTAATAAAACACCATAGCAGCATCGTTTTCATCCGTATTCACAAATTCTTTAAGCGCGCCAGGAATTGGGCTGGATGCAGAGTAGGCAAACATAAGACCGCCCACTTCGTCTGCAGTATCAGGTAATTGAGCCCAGCGTGGGTCGCCATTGTGTGTCAACCGATTCACTTGGCGAATTAAGCCAGGCAATGATTTTGTGCCGCCCAACTCTGGATCTAACATCATTTCATCCGTGTAAGTTTCCATTGCATGCAACACTTCTGGACGGCGAATACCCTGACTTTCCTTGGTTCTGGCCATCACATACATTTCTTCTGAACCAGGAAAACTTGCATTAATCGCCTTGGCGGAAATGTTGTAATCGTGATCACGATTTAAAATAGGTGAGCCAGGTTCAGATTCGCCAAACTGCACGTTAGCAATTTGAAAAATACCCACCACCGCAAGGACTAACGCGGTCGCCAGGACGGCTTTTCCTGTTAATACTGTGCAAATCGGTTTAAAAATGCGATGTAAAAAGGCGGTTGTGCTAGTGCGGCTGTTTTTCTTTTGTTTGGGCTCTGGTAACACAGACAAAAACAGCGGCACCATGAAGTGCACTGTAAAAATCACCGAAAAAGCCCAAAAGCTAGCGTAATAGCCAAGCTTGATATTAATTGGCGCAGCACCTATTGCAATGACCAAAATACCAAGCGCATCAACAGTAATGGCTAACGAACCTGGGCGGAACAATGCGTCTAGAGCATTGCGCGCCGCGCGCGCGCCATTTTGTGTCACTTCAAGTTCATGGTAATAGCGCTCGACCAATTGCACACCGTGCGATGTGGCGCGTGCTGCAATTAAAAATGGGATTGTCATCGATAGTGGATCTAGGTGATAGCCTAGCAATGACATAAAGCCTAGGCCCCAAGCCGAAGATAGGCAAATGCCCAGAAGAGGCAATGCAATACCATAGAGCCGACGGAAATACACCACGAGTAACAGAATAATAAGCGCAGTTGTATATAGCAGAATTTGTAATATTTGCGATAGATAGGTGTAAACCCAGCCAGTCAACACAGGCAAGCCTGTGGCGTGAATTTTTACACCTGCCGTTTGGGCATCACTACGCAGTTTTTGCAAGGCCGCAAAAGTTTTTTGGTAATCCAAACTTCCTTCATTCATCTGCGCCTTTACCATGGCAGATTTCAGGTCAGGTGAAACAGAAAGCCCATATACCCTGGGGTCTGTCATCACGTCACGTTGCAATTGCAATAACTCCGCTTCGGATAATGCGGGTGCCGCCAAATCAAAATAGGGCTTTGAGCGCACATTACCATTTTCATCTAAAGAGATTTTACGTGCGGTACGATGAGTTAAACTGGTGACCAAGTTATGATTAACGCTTGGCAGATTATCCACATCTTGCGTGACCCGGCTGATAAGTTGCAAAGTCTCGTTGGTAAAAATAGTGCCTTTTTCAACCTCTATCGCAATGGTGACTGCGTTTACACCACCAAAGCCTGCACGAATTTGGTTATGTAATTGAATAAATGGATGTTTTTGCGGAAGCAAATCGTCAAAATTGGTCTGCATTTGCAAATGGGGCAAGCGCGTTGCAAATAACGCGCTAATAATAAATACTGCAGCCAGAACATATTTTGGATTAGCGAAAATCCACGCCTCTCCGCGGTGCAATGCATGCGTAACAATGTGTTTCAAAGTGCAATCCTTAACATTTTATTTCTTCCCTGCTTTTTTATCCGCACCAGCTAATTGCACGATATGCAAGGCGCCTGAAGCTCCAGCGATTAATAAACGGTCTGCGCCAAGCGGCAAAACTGCCCGTAAATAGGGTGCGGTCTCTGCACCATGCTTAACCGCTTGCCATTGTTGATTTTGTAGTTTAAGTAAAGAGCCATTCATGCCCACTGAGTAAACATCACCGCCCTGCTTTGCCAGTCCAAATTGTGGTAAAGCACTCGGGTTTTCTAATTTCTCCCAGGTTTTTCCCGCATCTTTGGTTGCGAGGATTGCTCCAGTTAAGCCGCTTATATAGCCATCGGTTGCACTAGTAAAAAAAGCCGAATAAGGATAAAAATCTCCAGGGATTTTATTTTCTGCCTGCCATGTCGCACCGCCATCTGTAGTGCGGTAAACTGTGCCAAATTCGCCTGTAATAAAACCGTGCGTATCATCCACAAATTGCACGGTATTGAACATTGCATCTTCTTTAAAATCCGTTGTTTGCCAGCTCGCGCCATGATCTGCACTGAATGCTATGGTGCTAAAACTTCCAACTACCCAAATACGGTTTTGTGAATCGCATGTCAATGCAAGCGGACGCCAGTCGCCACTTATGTTTTGAGGCTTCCAATTTGCCGCGTTGCTATCAGCAATCCATACTTTGCGATAAAAATCGAGCGCGACAAAGCTGCCATCGGCGCAGCTCGTCACATCTATCAGGGCAGGTGAGTCAGGAAGTGTAATGCGACTACGGTCATTGCTTTGCAGATCTAGCAACATAATAATTTTGCCGCCAACCACCACTGCTTTTTTCTGATTAGTTGCAGCTGCTTGAAATTGATCCGTACGACGTACAGACACCTCTCTTTTTGCCGCCAATGCGCTATCTTCTTTTTTATGCGTGCAGCCAGTGAGTGCCATAAAAGCGATGAAAATAATAGCAATCAGCCAACCAGTGAGGGAAATGGATGCAAGCGCCAGCAGCCTAAAACTACGCGCAATACCAAAACTGCTATTTTTTTCAAACAGCTGCATACTTCTTTACCCTCACCCCAAAATCAAGCAGTAAAACTTTTTTTATTTGTCGTTACAATTTGTTACAGGAATATTACTTAAGCAAAGTTATGCCGTCTAATACTATTATTTGTGTGATTGATACTATTATGGTATAAATAAGCTCAACTCCTTAACTTTGAGCCACAGCGATGGATTTAAGACAAATACGCTATTTTTTAGCGCTCGCCACCGAGCTAAATTACACGCGTGCCGCCAGCCAGCTCAACATCTCGCAACCGCCGCTTACACGCCATATTCAGCAGCTAGAACACTCTATCGGCGTTACGCTGTTTGACCGCTCAACACGTGGTGTAGCGCTTACACAAGCCGGCAGTATATTTTTAGATGAAGCGCGCAAAATTGTTGCTTTAGCTGACCAAGCCGTCAATAAAACAAAACTTGCACATCAAGGTCAGATTGGCCGACTCGATATTGGAATTTTTGGCTCTTCTACGATAAGTGTTATTCCCACTTTACTTATCGAGCTTCGCAAAACGCATCCCGACATCGTCATCTCTTTGCAAAACACCACCAAAACGCAACAAATTGAAGGTGTCCGCGAAAAACATCTCGATATCGGTTTTAATCGCATCTATCCATCTGTGCCAGATTTGGCCGTGGAAACGGTGATGATTGAAGACCTTTACGTCGCGCTTCACAAAGATCATCCGTTTGCAAACAATCAAACAATCGAGGTAAAAGATCTTGTGGACCAGCCATTTATTTTGTTTCCAAACAACGTGCGCCCCTCTTTTGCTGATAACGTCATCATGCTTTGTACCAATGCTGGATTTACGCCTAACGTGGTGCATGATGTAGAAGACATCTTCACGGCAATCGCTTTAATCTCTGCAGGGCTGGGTATAGCAATCGTGCCAGAATCAGCAATCAGCCTGCGCTTATCCAATGTTCGCTACCATTTGCTAGACTCAAAAGAAGCTAAGGTAGATTTGAGTTGTGTATATCGAGCCGACAATAACTCCCCAGCGTTACTCGCTTTTTTAGAAGCTGTGCATATGCTGCGCAGTGGCAAACTCAAACTCATCACCTAAATCAGGTATACACGGTGGTAAAACTCTCTACCAGCTCACCTGTGTGGTAAAAAATAGCGCGTCCAACTTGATCTTCCGTCCACGTAATCACTGGTTTATCCCGCTGCGCTTGATAACCCAAGCCAGCAAAAGTTTCATTCCGATTACCTGACGGATCAAAGAAGTAAATGGTTTCGCCACGCGTAATGCCATGACGCGTTGGAGCCACGTCAATGCGCGTGCGATTTTTCGCCATCACATCACCCGCTTTTAGAATGTCATGCCAAGAGTCCAAGAAGAATGAGAGGTGGTGGAAACCGGATGTAGGCGCAGCCACAAATGCAATGTCGTGTGGCTTGCTGGAGTGTGACAAGAAACAAGCGATTTGAATCGAACCATTTGGACCCACTACCACTTGCTCGGTCTCAAAGAAATTCAACGCCTTGATAAAAAATTGCTTATTATCGACCACCGTGTTGATACCGCGCTCAGGATCCATTTCGCACATCAATAAACAATGGTCTAACCAATGTGCCCCAGCGCCGCGCAAATCGTCTGGCCAAGGGTCTGGGTTGGTAGAGCCAACATCAGTGCCGAGAATATCTTTTTCTGCAAACAAGCGCATTTCATGACCGCTTGGCATATTAAATTTCACCATTCGCCCACAACTAGGCAAGCTGCCAGCAGGCAACTCTTCTACTGCAATGCCGTAATCGCGCACTTTTTGTGTCAAGCTTACCAATGCGAAATCATCCGTAACTTTATAGGCAACGTGATTAAACCCTGCCTGATTTGATGGCGTTAAAATGACTGAATACTTATCCCATTCATCCCAACATTTTAAATATACATTTCCAGCAGCATCAGTATGTGTCACCTTCATACCAATCACACTTTCGTAATGCTTTAGCGCTTCCGCCATATTCATCACTTTAATGCTGATATGCCCAATTCTCATCACGCCCATTTTTTATCTCCCAGTTATAACGTTTTATAGTTATCTACCAAATTGATTTTTTCATTTTTCCAATTACTTCTAACTCTATTGCACTCATCGGCATGGCTCGGCAGGCCAGCAGAATCCCCTGCAACTCTTCTTCTTCTGAGACATGAACACGACTCATTGGACCGCACTTGCGCACATTCCCTTTCACAATAGCCACTTTACACACCCCGCAACCACCATTCACACAACCGACTGGAATACATTTACGTCCTATACGTGCCATACCTTCTAATAACGTTTCTGCACTCCCGCACAAATACTTTTCTCTAGTTTCAATTACCAAAACCGCATGTTTCTCAAAAGCTTCGCGCACATTAAATCGCTTTAAATAAAGGGCTGCGTCGTGCAGCTGAGTCTGTATCAGCAGCAGATATAAACTTCTCCATGTACATATCACGCTCAAACAAACGCCCGCGAATCAAGGCGGTGATGCACGCATCAATCATCCCCGGTGGTCCGCACATATAAGCTTTATGATTACGGAAATCACCGCCAAAATACTTACTTGCTGCATCATGCACATAACCTGTTTCGCCATCCCAGTTATCACTTACATCAGGTTGAGACAAGGTAGGCAAATACGTAAAATTGGCGTGTTTTGCTGCCAAATCCAAAAACAGACTATCGTCGTATAATTCTGCGCGATTACGTGCGCCATAAACCAAGGTAATGTCACGGCTTTCATTTTTTTCAAGCAAATCTAAAATCATCGCTTTCGGACTCGACAGCCCTGTACCGCCCGCCAAAAATAAAAACTTTTCTGGTGCAGAGCGGCGTACAAAAAACCTGCCATAAGGACCATTAAGTTTGAGTTTATCGCCCACTTTAAGGTTGTTATGAATATATTCTGTTGCTTGGCCGCCAGCTACATGGCGAATATTAAGTTCGATACGGCGCTTTTCACTAGGCTTGTTAGCTAGAGAAAATGCGCGTGGCAAGTCAACCCCAGGTACATGCAGATTAACGTACTGACCTGCTTGGAAATTGATGCCGTCGCCATCGAGCTCAATAAAAACGCCTTTGGCCGTTGGCGTTAAATCCACCAGCGCTGTCACCGTACCTTCAAAATCTTGCATCGGGTGCATTTCAGCATCGGGCTCTTCGTCAATATCCGCCTCTATGACTAAATCGCTCAGCGCTGTCGCGACGCAAGCAAGGCATTTTCCTTCATCACGCTCAAAATCCATCAACGCGAATGGCGAAGCTTCGCCATGATCCACTTCACCTTCCAGTACCTGTACTTTGCATGTGCCACACAACCCATGCAAACAGGCATGTGGCAGATAAACGCCATTACGCAAAGCAGCATCCAAAAGCGTTTGGCTTTCCTCCACCTCAACAGCATGACTTAAAGGTTCAATGGTCAATCGATACGTCATGATAGCCCTTAAAACCCAGAATTGTTGATGCCATTAAGGCCAGGCGTAATCATACGAATCAAAGATTTATGATTCACGCCGTTATCTGCCAAACTTTTATCTAAAGTGGGCTTGAATGCATTGCCATCTAGCAACCACTCAACCTTATTCCAGTCGATGTTTGCAAAGTCTGGATGCTGTGAAAATGCCCCAGGCACTACGTCTTTCACTAGCGCGCCAAACGGCATTTGCGGGGGCAATGGAAAAGCCCCTGGGCAAGCAAACATCATGTGTTCATCCCAGCCAATATATACAAGCTGATTGCCATGAAAGTTTTCAACCGCATCGCGATTTGGTCCGCTATAGTTTTCGTAAGCTGCTTTAACTGCCATATTTATCTCCTTTTTTAAGCGGCTTCTTCATCTGGGGTTAAGCCTTTCCACAAATTCCAGTTCGCGTTGTCGCGCGAATGCAGGAACTCTCCTCCATCATTTTCGCTAAAGTGATAGTGCTTAAGCACATCAGGAATCGTCGCGCCGCCGCAATTACCTTGAAAGATTTGGTGCGGTGGTAGCCAAGCTTGTGAAATTTTCTCTGGCTCATGGTCAAAAATTTCTTTGCAAGCGTCCGAGCAAAAGTGGAATCTATCACCCTTGTATATCGACTCGCGATACACGCGTTGGGTTGGGTTCTTGGGATCGGTGTACACCATTGGAATTTGGCAGGTTTGGCAAAGCTGCGGCAAACTAGGATTGTAAAAACGCTTACCTGCTTTTTCTTGTTCGCGTAAATAAACCAATCTTGGGCGGTAGTATTTATCGAAAGTGTTAGGGTATTTTTCTGACAGCCAATCAAGTTCTGAGTCCTCTGGAATCCATGTGTGGAAAGCCGCTGCATGACCATAACCATAGAATGTTAGCCACAATTTATGGGTAAGATGTTCCTTCTCCTCGACTGATTGTTCCCAGAACTTAGGCATGGTAATGCCATAGCGGGCCAAATCGTCAAATAACATTTTGCCATTTTGCTCGAAATACATTTCCCAGCCTTCTTTCCACGACATCACGCGCTTAGGCAACATGTAATCCATCATCATTCCAACAATGCCAAGCAAGCGATAGCCGCGCCAGAAATATTTGTCAATCCAGCGTTGGATAATCGGCAAATTGTCAGGATGCTGTTCCAGCATAAACTTAATCACTTCCAAACCTAGCGTCATGTGGCGTGATTCATCCGACTGGGCAGAAAAGCCGAAATTCACCGTTGCCATATCGCCGTTGTAGGCCGCACCAGACATAAAAGGCATGAATAGCAAATTGGTAAGCACGTACTCAAAAGAAAAGGAAATTGCAGTGATAAATTCAAATGGTCCAGCCGACGCTGCATCTTCAAAATAAGATTTTGGTACAGACAAATACCACACACGATCGTACATATGGAAAGGGTCATGTAAGCCGTCAAAATATTTGTTGTACTGACTGATAGTGTGCAACTGTGTTTGCGCATGGCGCAGCTCATCGATGGATTGCATCTGCGAGGCCACTTGCGCGCCAACGCCAGGAAGCGCACGACCAGCCAATGCAAAACCACGATGTGCAGCATATTCCAAGGGCGTCACAGCAGTCAGAAATATTTTCAAGGCATTGATATAGCGCGCATCGGTCACACCCAGATGTGCATTATTCTGGGCAAACGCATCAATCACCGCATACAGCTTGCGCTCTTTCTCACCTTGATATTTCCAGTAAGCATCCATAGTGAGACGAAATGGGTCTTGCCATTTGCTCCAATCCTCAATTTTGATTCCCTCAAAATCGGATAGTGGGAATATTTCGGCTTCTGTTTTATAAGAAAAATCCCATCCCAAATCGCCAGTCATGGCGTTGTACTTATCCTTCATGTTCATTTTTTTGGCTTGTTCCATCGCGTTATTCCTATAGTTAAATTAAGTGCGCTCTAGCGCAAAGTAATCTTCGGTTTCATCAATGTTTCCTGAAAGTGACACTAGCAAAAGGTGAATGTCTTGCGGATTCCAAGCGCGGCCTAAGCGCTCTTCTACACTCTCACGATTAACAACTAAACGACCTGGGGCATCAATTTTATAAACGCCTGGGTATTGCGAGATAACTGCCAGCGGGTTATCCGCCTCAATCGCCTCCCGAATCGGGCGCGCATCTTCGTTGTCTTGCAAGGCCAAAAAAACCATTTTGTCAGACATTGTGTTTTTCCTTAGTGTTTTCTAAACTAGCGTTTTCTAATTAATGCCGACTTTGTTAAGCCGCGCTGACAAGTGCGCTACCGCTGCATCTAAGCCCGCTTGTGCTGCGCTGCCCAACGCCTGCTGCGCCACAGGTTGCAAGGCTTGCAAAATTTGTGGTTGCCATTGTTGAATCCATTTTCCCAGCTGCGCTTTATTGCTATCCGATTCCGCAGCGGCTACTTTTATAATGTTATCTGTCCAACGCACATGCTCATCAAACCATTCGCTCATAAATTCCGTCATCATGGCAAAGCTGGTTTGGCCAGACGCGCTTGTTAAATCGCCAAAAGATTGATACATCAGCGGATACACCAAACCATCCAACACAATATTTTGCGCGACAAACAACTCGAACCAATCTTCAGTCGTCAGCATGTTTTCGGTAAGCTCGCGCATCGGTTGCCAAGCAGGGCTGTTTTGCCAAGCCGCTTTAGCCGTTTTAAGCGTATCGCCAGAATTGCCATCTAACATCAAACCTATGCGAGTAATGTATTGCGCGATTCCCAGCCTATCCATTGCGCACATCGAAGCGGCTTGCGTAATTGAAACGCCATAACCGTAAGCCGACATATATGTATTGTTAAGATTAGCCGCGTATTCCATATGGCGCAGCGGCAAAAATGTAGTGATAATTTTATCGCGCAAATCTGCTGGTATGGCTTCAAGCATATTGCGCTTTTCGACGAAGGAAAAATTGCGCTCAGCCGCATCCTGTTGCTTGCTGCGGGCGATTGTCCATGCGCCATAGTAGTATTGACGCGGGTCGAGCAAGCGATACCAATCACTCATAACAATAAGGGTGTTCTCTTTATCGTAAAGATCACGATTTTTTGACCAAAGTGGTTTATAGTGAAAATTGACTTCGGGCTGAACGCCAATCGTAGCCTCTAAATAACGAGAAGCCGATTTGTCACTACCCGTAAAACGCACCACTTGATCAAACGTGTTGCGTAAGGGCTTAATGCTTAAGCTCTTAATATCGACTTGCATCTACTGCTCCTCCTAAAAACTAATTATCATTATTTAAGCTTTTTTGCTAAGCCTTTTTGTATTCACTTCACCAGCTTTAGCAGCCCGTTGTGCTCTTTGCTAACACTACTAATAGATTCTTCTACAACAATGTGATTATTAAGGCAAAACTCTTTAAACGCTGCCTCAGGCAAAATCAGCTCAATGCACAAATCTGCATCAGAAACAAAAAACTCGAACTCCACAAAACCGTTTTCGGTTCTTCTAAGTACATTCACCCAACGCTTATTTGTGTCCATTATTTTCATAATCTGCGATTACTTTGTATACATTGTTTTGTTACATATTAATTACAATTAGCAACAAATGTGCCACACAGCACCAGTATATTTAATATTTTATTTCATTTTCTGCTAACACTATGTAAACATGCACCTTTCAAGTGCTATAAAAAATGCATACGCACTGGGATGGTTCAGTTTAAATCTGCCTATCAACTTTTTCAACATAAACATATTTCACTATTTAATGAAAAATCAGTATAAAATTTCATTAAATGATTAATTTAATGGTTTAAATAAAAATGAATGTTAAAGAAAAAAACGCTGCGAAACGTAATACTAAAGCCGAAAGCTTGCAGCTAAACTTTGTAAGCCAATTGTCAGACGCTGACTATCCTGACATTAAAGATTTAGCGAGTCGTTTAAAATTTATCCCGGTCGATGGCCGCATTTGGTTATATTAAATCCGCAAGATTTTATTTGGTAACGAGGCATTAGGCGCAATTCG
>JANNFN010000079.1:0-3194 GCA_031379885.1 Methylotenera sp. | reverse complement strand
GACAACCACATACAATCTCAACGTAACGCAATACCAGCACAGGCCGCTTAAAATGATTAAAGATACAGATGCAGTAAAATTAGAAGCAACCTACTTAGAAACCATGAAGCTCGCTGTCGTTGATGCGCTAGAAGATATCAAGGGCTTTGATATCGCCGTGATGGATGTGCGTAAACTCACCAATATGACCAGTTATATGATTGTTGCCTCTGCAACCTCAAGTCGCCAAGCCAAAGCTATGGGTGACAATGTGCGCGAGAAAATGAAAGAAAAAGGCTATACCATCCGCGGCACCGAAGGCGAAAAAGAAGGCGAATGGGTATTGGTCGATTTAAACGATATTGTCGTGCATATTATGGTCCCAACCACACGTGCCTACTACAATTTAGAGCAATTATGGGGTGATGCAGAAGCGCGTCGCGGGCATATTAAAGCCAGTTAATTCGCGGCAATGAAACTGCGCATCATCAGTGTTGGTCACAAGATGCCTGCTTGGGTTGAAGCAGCTTGTGCGGAATACATAAAACGCATGCCACGTGAACTTTCACTAGAAATCATCGAAATCAAACCCGAAAAGCGCGCCGCTGGTAATAACACTGAAAACATTCAAGAGTTAGAAGCCAAACGCATTTTAGAAGCTGTTGGCAAAGATTTTTTAATTGCTTGTGATGAACGCGGGCAAGAAGTAACGACGCTACAACTCGCCGAAAAAATGCAGTTTTGGCAAACCTTAGGGCGTGACGCCAGTTTGGTCATTGGCGGTGCAGATGGCTTGCATACTAGCCTTAAGCAGCGCGCAGATTGGCTTTGGAGTTTATCCAAACTTACACTACCACATGCCTTTGTGCGGGTTTTACTTTGCGAGCAACTTTATCGAGCATGTACAGTCAATCAAAATCACCCCTATCATAGAGAATGATTTTGGCAGCAAATAAATATGAATAACGCGCTTGTGTGGTTTCGCCGGGATTTACGCGATTTTGATCACGCTGCGCTCTACCACGCGCTTAAAAATAGCACCCATGTTTATTGTGTATTTATTTTTGATAGCGAAATTTTAGACAAGCTTGAGAACAAACAAGACCGCCGTGTTGAGTTTATTTGGGAAAGCGTACGTGAGTTAAAAGCTGCACTACAAGTTAATGGCGGCGATTTAATTGTTAAACACGGGTGCGCACGTGAGCTTATTCCTACACTTGCCCTACAGCTCAATATCCATGCGGTGTTTGCTAATCGTGATTATGAGCCAAATGCGACTGTTCGTGATGTTGATGTCGCTGCTCAACTCGCCAAAAACAATATTGCCTTTCACGATTTTAAAGACCACGTTATTTTTGAAAAAGACGAAGTGCTTTCGTTAGCAGGCAAGCCTTATAGCGTTTTTACGCCATACAAAAACGCGCATCTTAAAAAACTCGATGAGTTTTACCTGAAACCTTACCCAGTCGATCGTTACATTCACAATTTGGCTAAAGTTGCGCCCAGCGACTTAATCAACTTAGAGTCAATAGGTTTTGCGCGTACCAACTTGGCGGCAATGCGCTTGCCGACAGGGATGAGCGGCGGTAAAGCATTATTTGAAGATTTTGAAAACCGCATGGATCGCTACAAAGAGGCGCGTGATTTCCCCGCAGTGAAAGGAGTCTCTTATTTATCGGTACACTTGCGCTTTGGTACTGTTTCAGTTCGCCATTGTGCAAGGCAAGCCAGAAACCGCATGGCCATTGGTTCGGAAAATGGTGGCTCACAGACATGGCTAAATGAGCTAATTTGGCGTGATTTTTACGTGCAGATTCTGTATCACAACCCACAGGTGGCGGCTGGGAAAGCATTCAAAACGGAATTTGAAAACCTAGTATTTCCAAATGATAAAAAACTATTCAAGGCTTGGTGTGAAGGCAAAACTGGCTATCCCTTAATTGATGCCGCCATGCGCCAAATCAATCAATCAGGCTTTATGCACAATCGATTAAGAATGGTGGCGGCAAGTTTTTTAGTGAAAGATTTACTCATTGATTGGCGTTGGGGTGAGCGCTATTTTGCAGAAAATTTAATCGATTTCGACCTTAGCGCCAACAATGGCGGTTGGCAGTGGGCGGCAAGCACGGGTTGCGACGCTCAACCTTGGTTTCGTATTTTTAATCCAATCACGCAATCTGAACGTTTTGACGCGAGTGGAAAGTTTATTCGCAAATATGTGCCAGAATTGGTCAGTTGTAGTGACAAAGAAATACACGCTCCGTGGCAAATTCCACTGCTTCGTCAACAATCCATCGGGGTTACAATAGGCAAAGATTATCCTGCGCCGATAGTAGACCATGCTGTACAGCGAGCATTGGCGCTAAGCTTGTACAAAAAGACTTCGTAACTTATCAGGTTATAATCCATGGGCATAATTATTGCTTAATAGCTTTTAGCACAAGTAATTCTATTGTTGTTTTTCAACAACAGAAGCCGTACATTGATGAGTGAGCATTTTTAACACTAGACAACACTGGCGTGTGTCGTGGATAATATTACTGATAAAATTGCTTAAACCAAATATAAACTTTAATAAAGATTAAGTAGACGATACGATGCAATCATATTTAAACAAGTTTCTTCTAAGCTGTGCGTTGGTGCTGATGGTTTCTGGTTGCGCCACACAAGCGAATAAAGATCCGCTCGAAGGCATGAATCGCGGCATTTATAAATTTAATGATGTCACTGACAGAGCTTTGTTTAAACCAGTTGCAACTGCCTACAAAGCAGTTGCACCAACCCCTGTGCGTAAAGGTTTTAATAACTTTTTCAACAATTTAGGCTCAATTACTACTGTATTAAACGATTTATTACAGCTTAAATTTGCAAACGCGTTCACCGATGCTGGCCGCTTCGTAATCAATAGCACATTTGGCTTGGCGGGTTTTATTGATGTTGCTGGTATGGATAAGATTCCTAACCATAAAGAGGATTTTGGTCAAACTTTGGGTTACTGGGGAGCTGGCAACGGAGCGTATCTGGTTCTTCCATTTTTAGGCTCAAGCAGCTTGCGTGATACTACTGGCTTAGTGTTTGACACTGTAACCACTGATCCTATCACTTATACACATAATATTGGTCAAGTAAGATTACATAACCAATTGCGTGCTGCACAGTTTATAGACAAGCGCACAGAATTGCTTGATGCAAAAGATATTGTAGATGAAGCTTCA
>JANNFN010000077.1:0-15145 GCA_031379885.1 Methylotenera sp. | reverse complement strand
AGACCCTTTCACCACTTCTTATTTTGTAAGTCGCGAAACCATTATCTCTGGCCCAGGTGGAAAAATGGCGAAATGGCGCGATGATTTATTCGCAGTCATGTCACGCAATGCGGGTAGTGTTGTTAGCTACTTTAATATTCCAAGCAACAGCGTCATTGAGTTAGGCTCTAGGGTGCATATCTAATAATTACTTAAAAAAAATAGATTTAATGTATTAATTAGCCCGAGTATGAACACAATATGTAAGTCATTCCGTCATGTAAATTACACTTTTAAGAATAATACACTAATCATGATTCTTTTTAGATAGCTGCTTTTGAAATGCGATATCAAGTTTGCTGACACGTTTGAGAGTTTGCGGACCATATGCATTGACGAATGTAACAAAATCATCCAATAACAATGGCTCACACAGGCGGCTAGATTCACCTGCTTCGTTTACTAGCACTAAGCAAAACATGCCGCCACTATTCAGAGTCATTGAATATAGCGCATTGCCACTGCGGCGTTTAAGCCGATCGACGGCAGCGCTTGCCTTGGTGGATCTGGTGCTAGATCTCATTAGGGGAGGAAAACGTTTATTCTGGAATTTGTAATGATGATTTTAGCTGCCAAGCTTGGTATCACGGGTAATCTGCGTATAACTCATGACTCGATTTCGCCCACCATTTTTGGCGCCATACATCGCACTATCAGCAGTGGCTACTAAACCTTTAAAATCATAACCTGCCCGCACCGAATCGGCCACGCCGATGCTCACGGTGGTTTTAATCGATGCTTTATTTAACTTTAAAGGGCTCTGCTCTACCGCCGCACGTATGCGCTCGGCCAAGCCTATTGCGTCGCTCTCAGTTGTGTTCGGCAAAAATACACAAAACTCTTCTCCCCCATAGCGGCCAAGCACATCGCTGGAGCGCAATATGCTTGTAATCACTTTAGCCAAATGTCTTAAAACATCATCTCCACTCAAGTGCCCATATTGATCATTCACTTTTTTAAAGTGATCTATGTCTATTAATAGCACGCCCATGCTTAGGTTAATGCGCTTACAAATATCTTGCATTTTTAAAGCAGCTTCCTCCAGTCCTCGGCGATTTAACACGCCAGTCAAGCTGTCTATAGTTGCAATGGATTCAAAATTTTGACTCAATTTATAACTTAGCATTAACACAAATAAGCTGGAGATAAAAAACTGAGAAACCGCCCCCAACATAAAGCTGTAGGCATTCACTGGCCATGCGGCAAAAGAATCAAACACCTCCACACCTACTCGCGAGGCATAAAATGCGCGGCCTAACATTAATATCGCCATTAGCAAATATAGACTAGAGGTAATCCAAAATAAATTACCTACTACGCCTTCATCACGTGAAAAAGTGAGCCGCGCGCAGAAGAGATAAATGGCAGAAAAGACAATTGCACCAAGCATCACTGCAGTACGTATATCATGCTTGATCAGTATAAAATAAGCATCAATGACAATGAGCAGAAAAAATACAGCAATTGGGATGCGGTGATCTGGCTTTTTGCCGATAAATGCCTGAATGCCGTTAATATAAAGGCTGAGGCCCACGCCGATTAAAGCCATGCCAGGCAATAAAAGCATCTTGGGCACATCCAGCTGAATGAGCACCAGCACCATGCCCAAACCGATGACCAAATTACCCACTGCCCAATAGCCAGGGCCATGCAGATCTTTGTGATGCCTACGCGTAATCGCCAACAGCATAGATAGCATGAAGGTGAGCAACATCGACATAAAAATAATGGTTTTTAGATCAAATTTAGGCATTGCAAATAGCTACCATTAACTGAGAAATAATATTTTTAATCAAAAGTGTAAAACTTGAGCGTTAATTTTTATTAAGCAGTTACAATCATACTATAAACACCTAAGACACAAATACAGCTCGGCAGAATATCTTGCCAATTTCTTTCAATAGCCTGCCCATAAATATGTTAAATAGCCTAAACTCACCCCAACGCGAAGCTGTCAAGTATCTAGATGGGCCCTTACTGGTGCTAGCTGGCGCAGGCAGTGGCAAAACGCGTGTAATTACTGAAAAAATTGGCTATTTGATTAATGATGCTGGTTACAACCCGAAAGAAATCGCCGCCATTACCTTTACTAATAAAGCCGCGAGAGAGATGCAAGAACGTGTAGGCAAGTTAATGGTGGGCAAAAATAGTAAAGGTTTAACTATTGCGACATTTCACTCGCTTGGCTTGCAAATGCTGCGTGCTGAAGCTAGCTTATTGGGTTATAAACCACAATTCTCAATTTTAGATTCATCAGATAGTTTTAAGATTGTGGCAGACATTTTAGCCACAACAGACAAGCAATTATTGCGCAAAACGCAATACCAAATCTCTGCTTGGAAGAATGCTTTTATCAACCCAGATCAAGCGAAAGCAGCTGCAGATGAAGAGCTTACGCATGCGACTGCCAAAGTATATCAACTGTATCAGCAAACGCTAAAAGCTTACCAAGCTGTTGATTTTGATGATTTAATTAAATTGCCAGTTGAACTTTTTGAGCAGCATGAAAGTGCACTCAATAAATGGCAGCGCAAGTTGCAATATTTGTTAGTAGACGAATATCAAGACACCAACGCTTGCCAATATAAGTTGGTAAAAATGCTCACTGGTGTGCGCGGCCAATTTACAGCGGTGGGCGACGATGACCAAGCAATCTATGGCTGGCGCGGTGCCGATGTTGAGAATCTGCGCCAACTGACCGAAGACTTTAGCAAGTTAAAAGTCATCAAACTCGAGCAAAATTACCGCTCAACCGTGCGCATACTACGTGCTGCCAACGCGGTTATTAGTAATAACCCAAAATTATTTGAAAAAAAACTTTGGAGCGATTTAGGCACTGGTGATTTAATTCAAGTTTCTGCCCAGCAAAGCGAAGAAAGCGAAGCGGAATCTGTACTCATGAAGTTACAAGCTCATAAATTTGAGCACCGAACGCGATTTTTAGACTATGCAATTTTATACCGCGGCAATCACCAAGCTCGCGTGTTTGAGCAACTGTTACGCAACCAAAAAATACCTTACACTATTTCTGGTGGACAATCTTTTTTTGATAAAACCGAAATCAAAGATTTAGTCAGTTACCTACGCTTAATTGCAAATGAAGATGACGACCCAGCGTTTATCCGCGCAGCTACCACGCCAAAAAAAGGTATTGGGAACACTACACTAGAGCGACTTGGCGAATATGCTAGTACGCATAAAATTTCTTTATTTGCTGCCGCATTTGAGCAAGCATTTCAAGCAGAAATCGGCCATAAGCAGTGTGGTGATTTAATGAATTTTTGCCAATACATTCAAAAAATACAAACCCGTGCCGTACGTGACCCAGCAGGCGAAGTGCTAAATGACTTGCTTACAACAATTCAATACGAAGCATTCTTATACGATAGCGAAGAGCCACGCGCCGCTGAAAGCAAGTGGGCGAATGTGCTGGAATTTGTTGGCTGGTTAACCAAAAAGGGAGAAGGTTCTACAGAATTTGGAAACGAATCAGACAACAGAACACTGTTGGAGCTCACACAGATGGTCTCGCTCATGAGCATGTTAGAAGGGCGGGAGGACGGCGAACCTGATGCCGTAAAATTATCAACGCTACACGCCGCCAAAGGCTTAGAGTTTGGACATGTATTTTTAATTGGTGTAGAAGAAGGCATCTTGCCTCACCGTGAATCTGTCGAGGCTGGCAGGTTAGACCCAAGCAAGATAGAAGAAGAACGACGTTTAATGTATGTGGGCATTACCCGTGCGCAAAAATCTCTTAATATCTCTTGGTGCAAAAAGCGCAAACGCGCCGGGGAAGTACAACATTGCGAGCCTAGCCGTTTTATTGCCGAACTACCTAGCGCTGATTTAAAACATTTTGGCAATCCGTTTAACGACCCAGAGGTGAGTAAAGAATTTGGTAAATCCAAAATGGCAGGCATTAGAGCCATGCTAAATAAGTAATATTCATATAATACATGCTCTGGAAGCCTCTTCCCTATTGCCTTACAGGGTATATCAATTCAGTTAAATTTATTCATTCATTAAGTTAAAAATTAATGCGCTCATTTAAAAGTGAAACTGCTGCGTCTAGCTTATAATACGCACAATATTTCAGCCTTCAAAAAGTAATCATTCATGCCTTACATTACCCTAGATAACGCCTCACTTGCCTTTGGCCATCACGCCCTGTTAGACCATGCAGCTTTTCAGCTGGATGCTGGCGAGCGCGTCGGCTTGATTGGCCGTAATGGCGCAGGCAAATCCAGCCTGCTAAAAGCCATTGCAGGCACTATTAAGCTAGATGAAGGCACCGTATGGCGCGCGAGCAATGCGCGTGTGGTGTATGTACCACAAGAGCCTGAGCTAGACACCACGCATACCGTATTTGAAGCGGTAGCAGAAGGTTTAGGTAGTTTGCAACAAACCATCATCGACTATCACGCTGTGACGCATGACATGGGCATACCAGATGCCGATATTGACGCACTGATGACCAAAATGCAGCACTTGCAGCATGAGTTAGATGTACAAAATGGTTGGGCGGCGCAATCGCGGGTTGAAACGGTGTTGAGTCGCTTAAAACTAGATGCGGATGCCTTGGTTTCTACACTGTCTGGTGGCTGGCGCAAACGCGTAGCACTAGGTCGTGCGCTGGTGGCTGAACCTGAAGTATTGTTGCTGGATGAGCCAACGAATCATTTGGACTTGGAAGCGATTGAATGGCTAGAAGACTTGTTATTGAGCTTTCAAGGCAGCGTCCTATTTATCACGCATGATCGACGCTTTTTGGATAAACTCGCCACCCGCATTACTGAGTTAGACCGCGGCATTCTGACAGATTTTGTCGGTAACTTTACCCAATATCAAGCCAAAAAAGAAGAATTAGTTGCAGTAGAAGAAACCCATGCCGCCAAATTTGACAAAGTATTGGCACAAGAAGAAGTTTGGATTCGCCAAGGCATCAAGGCACGACGCACCCGCAACGAAGGTCGCGTGCGCCGCCTAGAATCGTTACGCTTAGAGCGCGCGGCACGACGCGAACGTCAAGGTAACGTAAAGCTGAATTTAGATGCAGGCGAGCGTAGCGGCAAGCTAGTAGCCGAGCTTGAAAACGTTTCAAAATCGTACGGCGATAAAGTTCTGATTAAAAACTTTAGCACACGCATTTTGCGTGGCGACAAAATTGGCTTGCTCGGCCCCAACGGCATTGGAAAAACTACCCTGCTCAAGCTTATTTTGGGCGACATAGAACCTGATAGCGGCAAAATCCAACGTGGCACAAAAATCAATGTGGCGTATTTTGACCAAATGCGCGAACAATTAGACGAAGAAGCAACGCTAGCAGATACGATTAGCCCAGGCTCCGACTTCGTTGAGATTGGCAGCGAGCGTAAACACGTCATCAGCTATTTGGAAGATTTTTTGTTTCCGCCGCAACGCTCTCGCTCCCCTGTCAAATCACTCTCTGGTGGTGAGCGTAATCGTTTGCTTCTAGCGCGCCTATTCGCCCGACCGGCCAATGTGCTGGTGCTGGATGAGCCCACCAATGACTTGGATATTGACACGCTAGAACTGTTAGAAAGCTTGCTACAGGAGTTTTCTGGAACGCTATTTTTGGTAAGCCATGACCGTGCTTTTTTAGAAAATACCGTCACACAAGTTATTGCATTCGAAGGCAATGGCGTACTCACCGAATTTGGTGGCGGCTACGATGATTGGCAGCGATTCTCTACCCAACAAAATCAACAACGCTTAGAAGATAAAAAATCTGAATCTGCTCAGGCTGCAAAAAACACCCCTAAACAAAACTCGGCTAAACCCACTTCAAAACTAAGTTTTAAAGAACAAAAAGAACTGGAAGAAATTCCCGCTAAAATCGAGCAGCTTGAAACCGAACAAGTGAGCATCAACTCACTGCTAACCGACGGCGAGCTTTATAAGACGCAACCTGAGCAGGTTAAAGTATTACAAATAAGATTGGTTGAGATTGGAAGTTTGCTAGAAAACCACCTTGCGCGTTGGGAAAAACTTGAAAGTCTAAATTAAAACCTTAAATCTAATGCCAGAATGCGCCAACATGTTTTTCGTAAATAATCGGATTGAAAGGACTAAAGCCTGAAGCTGGATAGAAAGTCATTTCACCAAACAATGGATGTTTATTTACTTCATAAAAATCCACCCTAACAAAAGCAAAATCTTCTGCTAAAGTCACTGCCGCTGCCATCATTTTATTCAGAGATTCTGGTGGTAAAATATTTTCAGGAGCATCTGGAATCGCGCAACCAGTAAATGGCTGTCTGACCCAGTTTTCATCGTAAAAGAATTGTCTTATGTTGCTAGTACCGCGGCCAGCAATCACTTGAATAAGCTTAACTTTTCCGCTAAAAACCCATAATTTATAATCTAGCGGCAAGCTGGCAACCTCGCTAATATAAGGCTCAACCAATAATTGTGGTTTAATTTGGCTATAAAGCCATTCACCATAGGTACGGCCATAAATTTGCGACATCCAATTCGCACATTTCTTTTCGATTTCATCCCAATTACATTCTGCTTCATTTCTCACAAAAATGTTCCAGCCACAACCATGATTTGCCTTAATCACAAAAGGCATTGGCCAATTACGTTCTTGCCTAGGTGGTAATTCAGTGCCATGCCACAAAGTTGGTATGACGTACTCTGCACCTAACTTTTGGGTGATTATGTCTTTTACTAAAACTTTATCTTGTCTAATAGGAATTCTGGCATCCCTATCAAATACTTTGCTTTTTTGGATTTTTTCACTGAAAGTGGATGGGTTGAATATATTCGGAAAATGTCCAAATTTTTCTTTATAGCCAAAGCTGCTGTAATAAGCAGCTTTAACTGTGTCTGGAATAATTTTTTTAATCATCCTTATAAGCATTACGTTAACCTTTTTATCATTCAAACAAATTACTTAAACTTTAAACTGCTCCACTATTATATACTCTGGTTTATAACAACTAATGATACAACTGCAATTCTATCAGCATGTTTATACTCTGGTAACAATAGCTCTTCGCCAAACACATCTGGGTCAATCTCTCTATACTCATAATAAATGTGCTTACTGTCTAATATCGGTTGAATCGAACTAAAAAAAGTATCTCGTCCATTTACTATAGTACTTGCTGTGTAAAGCACCAATGCGCCGCCCGGCGCTAGTAAAGACAAACCCTCATCAACAATACGTGTAGAAAGTAAACTACCGTATTCCCCGCCACCGTCTCGATAAGCCCTAGCTTCTTGGTCTATGAGATATGGCGGATTGGAAACAATCAAATCCACCTTCCCTTCTACAGACGCATATAAATTGCTTTCGATAAAACTCACATCAGTAATGCCAGCTAAAATTGTATTTACTTCGGCATAGGCTAACGCTTTAGGGTTAATATCAACCAATACCAGTTCATCAAACCTACCGCGTAAGCAGCTTGCTGCTACGATTCCACCAACACCGCTACCAGTGCCAATATCTAAAATTTTATTGTATTTTTTTAAAGGTAAATTTGGAATAGTTCTATTTAGCAAGCTGGCAAACCGATACGAATCAGGTCCAAAAAAAACAGCATCTGTCTCTATGGTTGGAAACGATGAGTGCATAAATATTTTTTGATCTAAGGTGGAAAATCGAACCTTACTTTTAACCAAATCGCCATGCTCAGCCACAACTCCTGATTCATGCATCAAGCTTGCTAGAGCTTTATCAATTTCTTTTAGTGAGAATTGTCTATTCCACCCAAAAATATCTCTTGCAGTAATGGTTGCCTTGGTTCTATTTGCTTCAATACTAGGGCGATTTAATACTCTCTCATGAGACAATGGCGTAGTAGTCACAAATTCGTAACCTTCCGCTTTTAAATACTCGGCTAGTAACAGTAAAGCTTTTTTATTAGCCAAATCGGCCATGCTTGTATTGGCTATTGCAATACTAATGTATATGGCTTTCTATGCCAAAATGCGCTCTATAACAATCAAAACATCTTGCACCACACATTAAGCGCATTAAGGCGCCCTCTGCAATTGGTTTTGCGGCATTTGGGTTAGCTTTCACTAGCGAATAGAGCACTTCTTCATTCCAAGCTTCTGAGTGTTTAATATCCAACGTTGCGTGTAGTTGAAAGTATTTCCTTGAGCTTAAAGATACCCCCAAACGTTTTAAGCCTTCATTAACATAGCTCACTCTAGTTGGAGCAGTCATTTCGATCACACCAAGAGCGCCTACTGATTGATATGCATAGCGTCGATTGACTGCCATCGCCAACATCATATTTGCCATGGCGAGTGACTCCCATACGGTCTCTTCTATCTTAGGATTTAGTTTTAATTCTTTTACCACAGTAGCCAGCATTGGCCCGTGCATGCCACGCTCATGGCCACGTCCCATCTCATCCCAATAGTTGCGCGCCATTTCTAATTTTGCTTGAACGGGCAGCTTAACTTGTGTAATAGCAACCAAGTCTTCAAAGCCAGCCTCACCCGCGGCTTCTTGACGTAAAAACCAACGCATTTGATCCAAACTGGCATGCTCTGCAAGCCATGGAAACAGAGAGTCGCCTTGACCTGGACCAACTAATTTAAGATTTTCGAACCAAGCCATAAAGTCTTTAGCTTTGGTAGGTACTGTGCTTAAGTATTTTTGTATCTGCGCTCTTTGACTTTCAACAAACTCACCTTCTTCAATTAAAAAAGAAACATCTTGTTGAATTTTTAACGCCCAGTCATCATCAACATAGTCTGGCATCATGCGATGTTGATTGTAATTAGAAAGCTTTACATGGAATTGATGTTCGTTAAAATTTGTGGTGGCTTGCATTCGAATCGCCTCTAATGAAAAACGTATTTTTATTTTTATAAGTTATCTTTTTTAAGTAAAGATACTATTCCACGAATCATTTTTACGGACAATAGCCTGAACGGGCTAATGGGGTGAATTGACAAATCTTGCCATCTAAAAAAACTCAATGTATTCAATCAACTATGGTGCCCCCGACACGAATCGAACGTGTGACCCTCCCCTTAGGAGGGGGATGCTCTATCCACTGAGCTACGAGGGCGTGTGATTTATTAAACTCAACGCTTGAAACGGTATTTTCTCATATTTATTCAATTTGTTTTCCTGTTAAAATCTATTTTATTGTTTGAAAACTATTTAATTACTAATCACTCAAAGTATGTAGACTTTAAAATATCATGTGGATGAAAATTACTTTTTATAGCGTTATTTTGTTGATTGCCTTTTTGGGGTATAAAAGCATGAGTATGTCTAGTAACGAACTAAAAATTGGTGACAAAGCGCCCGATTTTAATTTGCCTGATGCCAAAGCTGAAATGATTAATTTAGCCAGTTTTAAAGGTCATTGGTTAGTACTTTATTTTTACCCAAAGGATGACACGCCAGGTTGTACCAAAGAGGCCTGCAGTTTTAGAGATGACTTGCATGCACTAGAAAAACTAGGCGCAAAAGTGGTTGGCGTAAGCGTAGATGACAGCGGTTCGCACACTGAATTCGCCAAAAAATATCATTTGCCCTTTCCATTACTTAGCGACAAAGATGGCGCAGTAGCCGCTAAATACGGTGCGCTTACCAATTTAGGCATTATTAAAATGGCCAAACGTTATACCTTTTTAATTAACCCAGATGGTGTGTTGAAAAAAAGCTATTTAAGTGTAGATACTTCGCGCCACTCACAGCAAATTATTGATGATTTAACCGCCATACAACAATCTAATTGAGTTAGGAATGCATCATGACTAATTTTTTTCTATCCATTTTAATAGCGTTAAGTGTTTCAGCCTGCGCCAGCCAGCAACAACTCGCTAAACTAGAGTCGCACGAATGGACAGAGCTCACTTGCAGCGGCTTCCTGACTTGGAACGAATGCAGACAAGAGGCACGTAACATCTGTCCGCATGGATTTTATACAGCGGATAGTCTAGAAAACTTAATTATTCAACGTCGCGTAGTAAGTGTTGCCTGTAAAAGCTGATGCCCTGCAGGCCGCATAGATATTGCCTCACAGGGCAACTATTTTGAGCTATCTTTAGGTAAATTATTATGAAAAAAGTCATCAAAACCGATGCCGAATGGCAACAACAACTAACACCGATGCAATATCAAGTCACACGTCACGCCGCTACAGAGCGCGCAGGGACTGGAATATATACCGACCATAACCAAGCGGGCATTTATACATGCGTGTGCTGCAACACACCACTTTTCGAATCGGACACCAAATTTGACTCTGGCTGCGGCTGGCCAAGTTATTTTAAGGCGCTAGACCCCGCTAACGTGCGAGAGCTGACGGATAGCTCGCACGGCATGACGCGCACCGAAGTTATCTGCAATGTATGCGACGCGCACCTCGGCCATGTGTTTAACGATGGTCCGCCACCCACTGGATTGCGTTATTGCATCAACTCTGCTTCACTTAGTTTTGACGCAAAGTAATTACAGCTTAATGCCTCTTAACCCTTATGGATATTGGCTTACAGAGCAGATGCTTTTAATACATACGCGTTTATTTTAAAACGGAATTTGGTGCCCGGAGCCGGAATCGAACCGGCACGACCGTAAAGTCGAGAGATTTTAAGTCTCTTGTGTCTACCAATTTCACCACCCGGGCGGGAGATTACTGCAGAACTAATTGCGGTGCGTATTCTATCACTCCTAGCCCGATTTTGGGCTGCTTTTGAATAAGAATATGCAAAAAAACAAGCGAAAAAAAACACATCATTTTTAGGTGATGTGTTTTTTAAATACTTAAGTCTTAAAAATATAAAGCGTTATTTGTTGACCAACTCTCGTACAATTTGCCACTGACTGCCGATTTTCTCAAACTGTAATTCTTTATCTACTTTATCCGCAAAGCCTTTAGTGGCAACACGTTTAGCCTCACAAACTTCACAACCCGCGCCATCTTTTGCTTTTTTAAGTAATTTATAAGTGGTGACACTGTAATCTTGATTAAACTCTGCTTTGGCTTTATCGCCATCGCAAGTGACTTTTAAGTTATTTAGCTCAAGATTAATTTTGCCAGAAGTAGACAAACGCTGCTTGCGTTGCGCTGCCCAGTCATCACGACTTAAAGGCGGCTCTGGCGTAAACTTATCTGCATAAAATTTAATATAGGTTTCGTAATCTTTATGGCGCCAAGCATCTGCCCAGTTGTTCACTCTTGCGGTAACTTCATCCGTGCTGCAAGCAAGCGCTGGTTTAGCAGGCGCAGCTGTAGCCATAGCCTGATTACCTACCGAAAGCGGTTTTGCATCGGCCATTAAGGCTGCTTTATCCACAGTAACTTGCACCGCCGCAACCGCTTCGCAAACATTGGCTTGATCCATATAGGCTTCACGGTTGACTTCAGGCAGGCCTTGACGTGTTGAGCCAATTTTATTCAGCAGCTCACCCTGGCTGGCATAAAGCCTTGCGTAGGCGGTTTGCACATCGTATTCCGTATTGGCATAAGCGCGTTTAGCCTGAAAATATTCATTCTCAGTATCTAACAAATCTAAAAGCGTGCGTTGTCCAATATCAAATTGTTTGCGATAGGCCTCACGCGCATTTTCAATCGATTTTTGGTGGCGGTCACGATAATCTAATTGTTCTTTAAGCTGATTAATATCGTTATAAGCAATGGTGACTAACTGGCGCGTATCGACGCAGGCTTTATCGCGCTGATCATTAGCAATGTTCATTTTTTCAATGGTCTGGCTCACTAAGGCTTTATCTGAACCGCCATTAAACAAATTAAAATTCATGGTGAGCTCTAATAAATCAGCAGCGCTGGTGCTGTTGCGGCCATCATTACTGGTGCCCAAGTTTTTACGTGCCTGCAAATCTAAACGCGGCAAATATTTAGCTTCTCTGGTTTTAACTTCATCCTTAGCTGCCTGAATATCTTCGATGGTAGAAAGTAAATCAGGATTATGCAAATAAGCTACTTGTAATGCTTCTTGAGGCGTCGGCTCTGCGCCAGATTTATAAAACTCTGCTTGTTCTAGCGTTGTAGAAGGCAATTCACCCATTAATCGCTGCATACGAGCTGTCACATCATGAAGATTCGTCGCTTCTGTCAATAAATTGGATTCCGCAAGCGCCAAACGCCCAGAGGCTTGTTCCAAATCTACTTTACGCGCAACACCAGCATCCACACGCTCTTTAATGCGGTCAAACAACTGTTTATGCACGACGTAATTAGTTTTAGCGTAATCTGATAATTGGGTATAACGTAAAGTATCAATGTAAGACCGCATAAACTCCAGCGTGGAGCTTTGCATAGCGCTTTGCAGCTCAAAATAGCGCACACGTTTGGCATGGCCTAAACGATTGACTTCGCTAGAGGTTGCAAAGCCATCAAAAATCATTTGGCGCAACACTAACTCATTGTTCCAAGTAGGAATATCTGTGCCGTTGTTATTGCTTAAGCCACTCACATTTTCTTGATTGCGATAAGTAGAAACGACGTCTGCTTTTGGCAAAAAACCGCCATGCACTATATCCTGCTCGTAGCCAGCACCTAGATATGCGTGATATTTAGCTTGAACTTCTGGGTTTGATGAAATAACCTTCTCAACCATTTGCTTGAGCGTCATTAATGGTTCAGCACTTGCTAGCTGACTAACTATTAAGCCTGTAAATATTATTATTGTTTTTATTTTTGTACTACTTTTTTTGAAATCCAAAATTTCCCCAACCTTTACTTTTTATTCCAGTTACATGGTAAACAATCGCTCGACTTTGTCAACTCATTAAACTTGCTGACAAGCTCTTACAGCAAATTTAATGCCAACTTGTTGTTAATTATGTAAAAAACATGAAAGTAAGCAAATTTTAATGAAATCCGCCTATTGAATGGGTAAACGTTGCTAAACCAAAATGGTAGTACACATTACATGCGTAATTGTAAATTAAATTTAATTAAAAAAAAGGCCAACTTGTTAAAAGTTGGCCTTTAAAATTTACCTTAGAAAACTACACTAATCGGTAATTAATTTGTTATTAGTCAGTAGGTTTTGAATAATCGCTTGATCATCCGCAAAGCCTGTCACTAAATCAACCCCTGTTAAAGTGATTCTTTGGACATCTTTGCTTGGACTAAAGCCATTTGAGTACCCGCCATTGTCGCTAATGTGTACTACAGTATTAAGCCCTACCACTTCAAAATGAATATATGAAGTTAAATTGCCAGTGCCTAGTACATGTTGTTCGCCAGTTAACAAATCTCTCAGATCAAGCACATCACCACCAACTGCCGCAGGATCAAAATCAGTAATCACATCGGTTGCTGGCGCGCTTGTTGTGCCTCTATCGGCAAGCTCCCATTTAAACGTATCAACTCCTACGCCACCGCCAGTTAAGGTGTCGTTACCAGCGCCACCTAAAATGGTATCAGCGCCTAAACCGCCAGTAATAATATCGTTACCATCACCGCCTGCAATGAAGTCATTGCCATCATTGCCGTTTAATGTATCGTTGCCAGCATCGCCATAGATAGTATCTTTACCTGTGCCGCCGCTAATGGTGTCGTTGCCAGCATTGCCATAAAGTTGATCGTCATCTGCCCCACCATCAATACTATCATTGCCGTCACCACCACGTACAATGTCATAGCCTGCACCAGCATTAATGGTATCGTCGCCTGCTAAGCCTGAAATATTTTCGTTTCTAGCAGTGCCGTTAATCGTATTGTTAGCCGCAGTGCCTGCAATATCATCGATAATATTGTTTAAAGTGAGCGTTGCAGAAGACGTATCGCCATCAGTATCTGTAAGCGTATAGGTAATTACCTCTGGCGCAGGTGCTGCCGCGACAACTGTATCTAAAATGCTTGAATATTGCACGGCAGATATACTACCTGCTGCGCCAGAATAAGCACCAATCCCACCTGCATCGATGACAATCTTAGCAATTCCAGTTAGATTGATTGGCATTGCGACTGCGCCCTCTTGAGCACTTGCAAACTGCCCTATGATCTCGCCGTGGACATTGTAAATAGTAAAATTAAAGGCTTCGCGATTGCCGCCACCTAAATTGCTATTCGAGACGTCCACTGTGATCGTCACACCCTGCACCCCATGACGATGTACACTGGTGTCAAAATTAATTACCAAGCTTTCTAAGCTGTTAATTTGAGTGTCGCTAGCATTTCCTACGATACCAACACCATCGGCGTTAGGCGTATTGACAGCTGCACTACCTTCAGCAGCGCTCGTTCTTGCTATGCCAGCCAAGGTCATTCCAGCTGTAGCGGCCGTTGTAACTAATGCTCCACTAGTTAGCGTGTAATTAGTCGATGCGCCTGTTACATTATTAACAATCTCTGCGGTCGGTGGTGTGTATTTATAATAACCATCTTCATTAAAGACTAATGATGACCCACCTGCTGACGCCGTCCAAGTCAATGTTTTAACGCCGGCGATTGAGGTCACCGTGTAATTACCACCCAATGCGGCTGTAGAGCCAACAAGCGTAGTCAAATCAAAAGTAGTGCCTTTAAACACCACGGAAGAAACGCTGCCATTATCACCAGGATTATCTTCACCAGAGCGCCCAGCACTAAATGTGGTTAACTGTAGATTATCGCCTCCATCTGTACCAATAGCTGATATCACATTACCTTCAAAGAACGTAGAGTTACCCATCAACGTATCGATATCATTATTTGCGTCAGGTTTGCCATCAACAATCTGAATAGTCTGCTTGCCACTGGCTGTATCGCCATCACCATCGGTTGCTACAAATTTAATATCAAACTGTTCACCTTCTACCGCAAAACCGGCAGTTTGGTATACGTATTCACCAGTTCTAAAGTTAAATATCAAAATACCATCTTCAAATCCTCTGGTATCATTTAGAGTGAGCGTGTCACTGGTTATTGGGAAGCCAGATTGAGGTACACCGCCACCTACAACACTAATTTGTCCTGTTGTTGGGTTGAAATTAAAAGTAACATCTGCATCTGGTATATTGTCTCCATTGGTATCTAAGTGCATAACCAAACTACTGATGTAACCACCATCTGCACCAAAATTAAGGCTGGAATTGGCTGCGCTACCTGCTATAGAACCACCAAAACTGGTAGGCACTGAAGCTAGTAAT
>JANNFN010000045.1:0-2589 GCA_031379885.1 Methylotenera sp. | reverse complement strand
TAGCCAATTAAAAATTTCTCCCAAAGCTAAAATATTGCAAGGTGGTAATGCCTTGATTGCATTTTCTCAAACCAATCCGAAAAAAGAAGCTGAATTATTAGCGGCAGGCGCAGAATTACTTTGCATTCCAAATGATGAAGGTAAAGTATGCATAAAAACGCTCTAAAGCCACCATGCCAGCCGCGAAATCAATGAAGTGCTAGTTGAGGGTGGCGAAGGCTTGAATGGCGCGCTGATGGCACAAAACCTTATAGATGAGCTGTTAATCTATTATGCACCAAAACTCATGGGCGGCAGTGCCAACAGTATGTTTGCGATGCCAGAGTATACAGATATGAATCAAGCCATTGCGCTGGATATATTAGATATTCGCCAGATTGGTGTGGATATTCGCCTACGTGCAAAACCTGGCCAGCGCGCATGATGCTGATTGATACCCACTGTCATTTAGATGCGCTGGAATTTGATGCGGATCGTGAAGCGGTGGCAAATCAAGCCAAACAAGTTGGTGTGGGAATGATCGTGATACCAGCAGTCGAGCCAAATAACTTTCAAAAAGTAATTGATTTATCAGCCCAGTATCCGCACTGCTGCTATGCCTTAGGCATGCACCCTATGTACGTTGATAGCGCAAGTCCTGGAGATGTAAAACGCTTGAATGCGCTGATTAAGCAACAACTTGCAAGCAAAAGTAAGCTGGTTGCGGTTGGTGAAATCGGTTTGGATTTCTTTGTGACGCAGCAAAACAGAGAAACGCAAGAGTATTTTTTCTCTGAACAACTCAAAATTGCAAAAGAATTTAATTTACCAGTGATTTTGCACGTGAGGCGTGCAGTAGACGACGTATTAAAACATTTGCGGGCTTACAAAGTATCTGGTGGCATTGCACATGCCTTTAATGGTAGCCGCCAGCAAGCAGATGCTTTTATTGAACTTGGCTTTAAATTAGGCTTTGGCGGCGCGATGACTTACTCACGCGCGCTTAAAATTCGTGAATTAGCTAAAACTTTGCCATTAGAAGCGATCGTGTTAGAGACGGACGCACCCGATATTCCACCAGAATGGATAGGCACTAAAGGCAGAAATCAGCCTGCAGAGCTAGTAAAAATAGCAGAAGTTTTAGCTGATATAAGGGGCATTGAAGTAGCGCAAATCATTGAAATTACAAGCAAAAATGCAAGAGAAATTTTGCCCAATTTAAGCACCTTATGCACACCACTTCAAGTCTTACATTAACAAGTGTAAAAAAACCTTATCAAACCAATAGCATACTGTAACTAATTGATTTATATATTAAAAAAAGTAGATTAAAAAATGAACTTTTTGAAAAAAGCCTTATAAATTGGTAAGTTACAGTTTGAAGACACAGTAATCCACAAAGTTATCCACAGATTTTGTGGATGGAAAAACGTAAAAAATAAAAGCTAAAAAAATGCAAGCAATTTATTTAAATTATTTATACTGTTTTTAAATGTATGACATGAAAATTATAATTAAAACTGACATGAAAACCGCAAAATAGGCATGAAAGTTGCCAGCCAACATTTTCGCACCATCTGGCCAGATGCGCGCTGTAAGTTTGTCGAAATTATCGATCAAACCAAGCTGCCATTTGCGTTCGAAATTGTAAAAATTCACAATGTAGAGCAAATGGTAACAGCCATAAAAACCATGCAAGTACGCGGCGCGCCGTTAATTGGCGCGGCGGCGGCGTATGGCATGGCGCTGGCGATGCTAGAGGACGATTCTGATACCAATTTACACCGCGCGGCAAATACGCTGATTAATAGTCGCCCCACCGCAGTTAATTTAAAGTGGGCTGTAACCCGCATGGTTGCTTGTTTGCAGTCTATGCCAAATTTACGTAATTTAAACGCTTGGCGCGAGGCGGCTAACATTGCCGAGGAAGATGTGCTGCAGAATCAGGCGATTGGTCAGCATGGTTTGGCGTTGATTAAAAGTTTATATCAAAATAAGCAATTCAACATCATGACGCATTGCAACGCTGGCTGGCTGGCTACCGTCGATTTTGGCACTGCACTCGCGCCAATTTACGCCGCGCACGATGCGGGTTTGAACGTGCATGTGTATGTGAGCGAAACACGACCGCGCAACCAAGGCGCCGCGCTCACGGCTTGGGAGCTGGCACAACACGGCGTGCCGCATACGGTTGTTACAGATAACGCGGCTGGTCACTTAATGCAGCGCGATTTAAATAATAAAAGCCAAATAGATATGGTGATTGTTGGCGCAGATAGAGTGACGGCCAATGGCGATGTTTGCAACAAAATCGGCACATATTTAAAAGCGCTGGCGGCTTTTGACAATCAAACTCCCTTTTACGCCGCCGTGCCATCGCCCACGATTGATTGGGAAATGTCGAACCACCAAGATATTGAAATTGAAGAGCGCCATGGCGATGAAGTCGCTTATTTACAAGGTTTGAGTGAAGATGGCAGCCTGCAAACCGTGCGTGCGATTCCGCATGAAAGCCAAACCGCTAACCCTGCGTTTGACGTGACGCCTGCCAGATTGGTGACGGGAATCATTACAGAAAAAGGCGTATTTGCGCCAAATGCGCTAAAAAGT
>JANNFN010000057.1:0-5550 GCA_031379885.1 Methylotenera sp. | reverse complement strand
GATTATGCTTGGCTAAAAGATAAAGCGGCATGAGTGACATCATTCTACAAGCCAACAATTTGGTGAAAACCTACACGCAGCGCAGCGGCCGCTTTGGCTTTGGAAGCACGCAAATCAAGGCTTTGGATGACGTGAGCATTGCGCTCAAAGCGGGATCTACACTGGCGGTGGTGGGCGAATCTGGCAGTGGGAAATCCACGTTAGCACGTTGTCTGTTACAATTGCACCCTTTTGACAGCGGTGAAGTACTTTTTCAGGGTCAAGATCTAGCTAAATTAAGCGGTCAAGCGTTACGAGATGTACGCAAACATTTGCAAATGGTGTTTCAAGATCCGTTCGCATCACTTAACCCACGAATGCGAGTGGGCGAAATTGTTGGTGAAGGTTTGCTGATTCATGGCTTGGGCTCGGCTATTGAACAAAAAGAAAAAGTGCAGCAAATGCTGGAACGTGTTGGCTTAGAAGTTGCTGATGCGCAGAAATATCCGCACCAGTTTTCAGGCGGGCAACGGCAACGCATCGGCATTGCACGTGCGTTGGTGCTTGAGCCTAAAGTAGTGGTGTGTGACGAACCAGTTTCTGCGCTTGATGTTTCGGTGCAAGCACAAATACTGTTGTTACTTAAAGCATTGCAGCAAGAAATGAGTTTGAGTTACATTTTTATTAGCCACGATTTACGTGTGGTGCGACACATTGCCGACGAAATGATCGTGATGCACAAAGGTAAAATTGTGGAGCAGGGCAAAGTGGTCGATATTTATAACGCGCCACAACAGCCTTACACACAACAGTTGTTAAATGCGATTCCAGGCCGAAAAGCGGCCTAAGCGAGATATAATTTTTTTGAGAGAAAAGTATGGCATACGATTTAGAAGAACAAGAGCAGTTAGATGAATTTAAAGCTTGGTGGAAAAAAAATGGCAGCATGACCACTAATATAGTATTGGCGGGCTTAGTAGCTTATGCAGCTTGGCAAGGCTATCACTATTTCCAAAATAAAAAAGCAGTGGAGGCTTCCAGTTTGTATCAAACTTTAGTCGTTACTGAGCCAACTAAAACTGCTGAAATTAAAGCGCAATCTGCCAAATTGATGGAAGATTTTTCTGGCACACCATACGCAGGTCGCGCCGCTGTGTTTGCTGCAAAAACTAACTTTGCTGCAAATGACAGCAAAAGTGCCAAATCACAACTTGAGTGGGCGATTAAAAACGCAAAAGAAAGCGCTGTAAAAGCGATTGCCGGCTTGCAATTAGCGGGCATTTTGTATGAAGAAAAAAACTACGATGAGGCAAATACAGTGCTCGCAGCCATCGCCGATAAGGGTTATGAAGGATTAAAAGCGAATTTGCAAGGCGATGTTTTTCTGGCACAAGGTAAACAAGCAGAGGCTAAAAAATCCTATGCCGCCGCTTTAGAGAATTTAGACGAAAAAGGCAAGCTACATCAATATACACAACAAAAACTTGAATCGCTTGGCGTTTAATCCTTGTTTAACTGTGGCATTTAGGCGTTATATTTTAGTTTTTATGAAATCACCAAATTTATCTCGGTTCTTTGTTGTTATCGGCTTTGCCACGCTTGCGGCATGCAGCACACTTACTGAATTGCGATCTGATATGGCCGATAAAATATTTGGCCGCGAACCACCCAATCCACCTGCAGTGCTCGAGGAAATCAAGCCAACTTACATCGCAAAAATTGACTGGACTAGCAATGCGGGCAAAACAGAAAAATATGATTACACGCCAGCACTAGATTCTGGTGCGGTTTACGCTTCTAATGCAGCAGGAGAAATTCTCAAATTAGATGCCACCAATGGACGCCAAATATGGCGCGTAAAGGTTGGCGAACCTATTAGTGGCGGTATCGGCATTGGTGTGGGTATTGTATTGGTAGGCACTAACAAAGGTTACGTGCATGCCTATGATGTCGCAGGTAAATTTTTGTGGAAAGCCAAAGTTTCCAGCGAAATATTAAGTGTGCCGCGCTATTTTGATGGTTTGGTCATTGTACGCACGGGCGATAATCATATTTTTGGGCTTGATGCTGCCGATGGTAGTCGTAAATGGGTATACGAGCGTATTAGCCCAGCGTTAACATTAAGAAGTAGCGTAGGTATTGTCGTGGATAGTGGTGCAGTTTATGCAGGGTTTGCAGGTGGTAAACTGGTCGCCATTCGGGCTGATAATGGAAAATTGCTATGGGAAGCTACTGTTGCTCAACCAAAAGGTGTAACCGAAATTGAGCGCATTGCTGATATTACCAGCTTGCCAGTTGTGGATGGGCCTTTAGTATATGCGGTAGCATATCAAGGCAAGATTGCTGCGGTAGACCGCAGAGCAGGTAAAGTAATGTGGAGTCGTGATATTTCGAGCTACAGTGGCCTAAATGTAGAAGATGCCAAAATATTTGTTTCGCACACATTAGGCGCTGTATATTCATTAGATTATGAAACAGGAAAAACCTTTTGGCGCCAAGGGGCGCTTGCAAACCGTCGCTTAACAGCACCGATACCTATGGGTAGTGTTGTTGCGGTAGGTGATTTAGAAGGATACATTCACTTTTTAACAAGGGATGAGGGTAATTTTGCCGCTCGGATTAAATTAGATAGCAATGCTGTTATGTCGCTAATAGCAGGCGCCAAGCCAACACAACTTATTGCTGAAACGCGAGATGGCGGCTTGTATGCGATTAGTGTGACAGAACAAAGTGCCAAGCCAACGCGAACGCCAGAAGCGCGACCTGAATCAGTGCCAGCATTAAAGCCAGCACCAGAAACTCCAGCAGAACCCGCAGCACCAGAACAAAGCTCGCCCAACAGCGAGCGTAGTATTTTGTTTAATAAAGACTCAATCTTATTACCAGACACGGAGCCAGAACAGCAGCCCGATACAAGCAATACAGATGGCAATAGCGCACCTGGTATCCAGTTGCCTAGTCGGTAATATTTATGTTGCCTACCATTGTACTCGTTGGACGCCCCAACGTTGGAAAATCCACTCTATTTAATCGCTTAACCAAAAGCCGCGATGCCCTTGTGGCTGATTTGCCTGGCTTGACTAGAGATAGGCATTACGGGCGAGGTATCGGCAGTAGCAAGCCCTATTTAGTGATTGACACAGGTGGCTTTGAGCCAACTGCTGAAAGTGGCATTTTAAAGGAAATGGCTAAGCAAACTTTGCTGGCGATTGACGAAGCTGACGTGATTATTTTTATTGTTGATGGTCGCGCCGGCATTACGCCGCAGGAATATATCATCGCTGATAAGTTGCGCAGAGCGCAGCGCCCAGTATTGCTAGCAGTGAATAAAACTGAAGGTATGAACCGCGCTGTAGTTTCGGCGGACTTCTTTGAGCTAGGCCTTGGCGAGCCGCTTTCTATCTCATCTGCGCATGGCGAAGGCGTGAAAGATTTAATCGAGCTGGCGCTAGAAGGTTTTCCTGAACCGCAAGAAGATGATGAAGTTCGCAATAATAATCGTGTGCCAAAAGTGGCGATTGTTGGGCGACCTAATGTGGGTAAATCCACGCTGGTAAATGCCTTGCTGGGCGAAGAACGTGTGATTGCGTTTGACGAGCCTGGCACCACACGCGACTCAATTGAAATTGATCTCGAAAAAAACGGCAAACATTACGTGATTATTGATACAGCTGGCGTACGCAAGCGCGGACGCGTGTTCGAGTCTGTTGAAAAATTCTCAGTAGTAAAAACTATGCAAGCCATTGAAGACGCAAATGTAGCGATTTTGGTAGTAGACGCGCAAGAAGGCATTACTGAGCAAGATGCTCATGTAGCCGCATATATATTGGACGCTGGGCGTGCCTTAGTTGTTGCCATAAATAAGTGGGACGGCCTGAAAGAAGACGAACGTGATTTTATCAAAAATGAAATCGATCGCAAGTTGATGTTTTTAGATTTTGCCAAATTTCACTATATTTCGGCCTTGCGCAATAAAGGCTTGCCAGAGCTATTTACTTCTGTGGATGGCGCATTTAAAGCTGCGTTTGCCAAACTCGCCACGCCGCAGCTTACACGTGTACTCATTGATGCGGTGGCACAGCATCAGCCACCTGTCAGTCGCGGCACGCGTCCAAAATTGCGCTATGCGCATCAGGGTGGCATGAATCCGCCAATTGTGGTGGTACACGGCAACCACATTGATGGCGTAAAAGATAGTTACAAACGCTTTTTAGAAGGCGTATTTCGCAAGACTTTTCAGCTCACAGGTACGCCATTGCGCGTGCAATTTAAGCAGGGCGATAACCCATTTGCAGATACCGAAAAGCGTAAGCCTGGTGAAGGGATTGTGAGCATGCGCCGCCGTAAAACCGCACAGCGCGCTGAGTTAAAAGCCAAAAAAGATGTAGAGAATAAAAAGCGTTAACTTGCCAAAAAACTAATACAGGCTTTCCCAGAATTTCCACCATACTTTTTCATCTTCACTTACTTTGCCAGTCACCATCGGATTTTGCGGGTAATTGGTTTTAAGAATGCGCAAAGTATCATCTTTAAGGTCGGTTAAATCCATATAATCGTACGCGCTAATGCTAATCACCAATGCCTCTTCTACAGAAACAGAGTTTGGATAGTACTCCAACACATATTTGGCGCGGTTAAGCGCGGCCAAATAGGCTTGGCGTTTCATGTAGTAACGCGCCACGTGCATTTCGTGTTGTGAGAGCGCATTCACAAGGTAAACCATGCGCTGTGTAGCATCTTTGTAATAGCGGCTTTTTGGATAGCGCTCTGTCAGCTCTTTAAACGCTGCGAACGAGAGTTTTAGCGCTTTAGGATCGCGATCGCTGATTTCCTGTGCAGTGTATTTTTCGATAATGCCGCGCTCGTTAAAGCTGGCAAGGCCTTTTAGGTAATATGCGTAATCCACATTAGGGTGATTTGGGTGTAATTTGATGAACCGATCTGCCGCTGCTACGCATGAAATCGGGTCAGATTTTTTGAAATGTGCATAAGCAATTTCTAATTGTGCTTGCGTAGCATATACACCATGTGGAAAACGAGATTCTAATTTTTGGAAATAGCCGATGGCTTTATCATAATCTTTATCTTGCATTTTTTCTTCGCCAGCTTGATAAATACGCTCGGCTTGCCAGCCTTTAGTCTCATCTAATTCGTTTGGGTCACCAAAAATGGCGCACGCCTGCAAAAATAAAGCTAAAAGCGCTACAGATAAAAGCGGTAAAATACGTTTCATGAGTTGTTTCAAAATGAAAACCTACAAATAAATTTGCTTCATTATAACTGATGCCATAGAAAAACCGATGCAAACACCAACACAAATTAGTCTTAATATTCCTATGCATTTGGGCGGCGAACGGTTGGACATTGCTTTACAACAAATGTTGCCTCAACATTCACGCTCGCGTCTGCAGGCTTGGATTAAAGCGGGCTTAGTCACGCTGAATAACGAAGCAACTACCGCTAAAACCAAAGTGTGGGGCGGTGAGCAAGTAGTTGTGATGCCGCAAGTCAATCCACAAGAACAAGCATTTTTGCCAGAAAATATTCCGCTGGATATTGTGTTTGAAGATG
>JANNFN010000024.1:0-31967 GCA_031379885.1 Methylotenera sp. | reverse complement strand
TCGCCACCAAACTTTTTAGAAAGAATAGTAGTAATCGCTGCTGTCAACGTTGTTTTACCATGATCCACGTGTCCAATCGTGCCCACGTTCACGTGCGGCTTGGTCCGTTCGAATTTGCCTTTTGCCATTTTAAAGTCCTTTGCGTAATCTTTATGATTTAATATTTAATTAAAATTTTATTAACTTAATTTTTTTAAGCTCTACTTTTTACTACATCCAAAAGTTTTATTTAACTTAATAAAACTTTAACACTACTATTTAAAACCTCTGGTTATTTAAAACCTTTAGTGCGCCTGCTTTTTGGTGCCCATGGCGGGAATCGGACCCGCGACCTCTCCCTTACCAAGGGAGTGCTCTACCACTGAGCCACATGGGCAACTAACTTAACCATATAAACTCAATTTTTGGAGCGGGCGACGAGGCTCGAACTCGCGACATTCAGTTTGGAAAACTGAAGCTCTACCAACTGAGCTACACCCGCGTACCCGCTAAACCAGCGCCAACAGGCCCCTACTTTTCTTATCAAATCCAGTTTTGGTGGAGGAGGCTGGATTCGAACCAGCGTACTCTGAGAGAACGGATTTACAGTCCGTCGCCTTTAACCACTCGGCCACCCCTCCTAACCGAACCCGCGATTATGCTTATTTTTTGACATGCTGTCAAACAAAATAGGCGCAAAAACAAACAATTATTCAAATGTTAATTTAAATAATTAGCAATGTATGTTTTTGGAGAAAACTTACTTAGATTCTAGTAAGATTTTTGGTGCCGGATGTCGGAATCGAACTGACGACCTTCGCATTACAAGTGCGCTGCTCTACCAACTGAGCTAATCCGGCTTTTTCTTGAAGGCGTGACTATATCACTTTTTATAAATCGGCGACTAGCCCTTTTAAGAAATTTTTTTACTGCTTACTACTTTACTATGGTCAGCGTTGGCTTCTTCTTTTTCGGTGTTTCATTATTATTTTCAGATGAAATACTTTCTAAAACAGATGCTCCAGGAGCCGCTTCAGTATTGGCTTGCAGAGCAGGTTCAAAAAACATACCTTGGCCATTTTCCCGCGAAAAAATACCTTTTACAGCCCCCATCGGCACATATAAATTCTGCGAAATTCCGCCAAAACGCGCAGAAAACACAATCGCTTCGTTATCCATGTGCAAATCTTTAGTAGCTGTGTAATTAAGATTAAGCACAATTTCGCCGTCTTTCACATACGCCATTGGTACACGACATTGCGCACTCACCGCCACCAGCAAATGTGGCGTTAAGCCGTTATCGACGCACCATTCGTGAATGGCACGCACCATATAGGGTTTGGTTGGAATCAACCCCTCAGCCACATCTACTTCCTCATTGCCTTTTCTGAAGGTGTCATCGCATCCGCATACAGCGGGCGTGAAAACAAACGCTCAGCGTATTTCAATAACGGCGCAGCTTGATTTGGTAAATCAATACCATAATGACCTAAACGCCATAGAAGTGGTGTCACCGCTACATCTAGCATTGAATAATCATCGCCTAGCAAGTAATTTTGCTTACTAAAGATTGGCACAATTTGCGTTAAATTATCGCGAATAGTTTTGCGTGCTCTATCTGCAATTTCTTGGTTTTCAGATTCAACATCTTTGATATGCGAGAACAAATCTTTCTCAAAGTTATACAAAAATAACCTTGCACGTGCACGCATCACAGGGTCGGCTGGCATCAGCTGCGGATGTGGGAAGCGCTCGTCAATATACTCGTTAATAATGTTAGCCTCGGATAGCACTAAATCACGCTCCACCAGCACTGGAACAGTACCGTAGGGATTTAACACGGCTAAATCTTCGGCTTTATTAGCCAAATCCACATCAATCACTTCAAAGTCCATGCCTTTTTCAAACAGCACGATGCGGCAACGGTGGCTGAAGGGATCAACTGAACCCGAGTAAAGTTTCATCATAATTGTTATTCTCTCTTAAATTAGAAATGCGTTTTAATGACTATTAACTAGATTTCTATTTAATATCTTTCCAGTATTCTTTTTTGAGTTTTATCGCCAGCACTAGTAGCACACCTAAAAACAACAATGCCCAAATGCCAATGTGTTGGCGTTGTTGCTTGGCAGGTTCGGCCATAAACGCCATATAGTTGGTTAAGTCGCCCACAAATGCATTGTATTCAGCTGGACTTAATTTTCCTGGCTTCATAAGCTCTAGTTGGTGCGTCTCATGGTTTAACACTTGCTCACCTTGCAGCTCGTATAGCACATGTGGCATCGCCACTTTATCGTAGACAGTGTTGTTCCAACCAGTTGGCGTAGTTTCATCACGATAAAAGCCACGCAAGTAGGCATACACCCAATCAGCACCGCGAGCGCGCACTTCCACAGACAAATCAGGCGGTGCTACACCAAACCATTTTTTCGCATCTTTTGGATTAATGGCCACTTTCATGGTGTCGCCCACTTTTTCGCCCGCAAAAAGTAAATTGTCTTTAATTTGCTTTTCAGTAAGACCGATATCCTCCAAGCGTTTATAACGCATGTAATTGGCGCTATGGCAATTAAGGCAACTATTCACAAAAGTACGTGCCCCGCGCTGTAGTGAGGCGTAATCAGTCGCATCAATGGGCGCAGTCACGCTAATTACAGTTTCGTTAGCAAACACCACTGCGGGTAAAAACGCTAAACTAATCAATAATTTTTTTAGTGTGTTCTTCATATTAGTACGTCACCCTTCCTGGCACTGGCTTGGTTTTATCTTTTGCCGTAAACCAAGGCATAAGGATGAAAAAAGCAAAATAAATAACAGTGAAAATGCGTGCAACCACAGTAGCACGGTCCGCACTGCCCATCCACGCACCAAATTGACCCCACACATTTGATGGCACGGTACCTAAATATCCCAGCACAAAAAAACTTACTATAAACGCTGCGAGCCAGCTTTTATATAGCGTGCCACGATAGCGAATTGATTTAACAGGACTTCTATCCAGCCAAGGCAACAACGCAAATACCATCACCGACAAGCCCATCGCCGCAACTCCTGGAAACTGTGAATTCATCACAGGTGGCACCGCACGCAAAATTGAATAATATGGCGTGAAATACCACACTGGCGCGATGTGTGCTGGCGTTTTAAGAGAATCGGCTGGGATGAAGTTATTGGCTTCTAAGAAATAGCCGCCCATTTCTGGCGCAAAACAAATAATTGCTACGAACACAATTAAAAACACCACTACACCCACTAAATCTTTCACTGTGTAATAAGGATGAAACGGAATACCATCCAACGGAATGCCAGTTGCTTTATCTTTTTTTGCTTTAATTTCCACTCCATCAGGATTATTAGAACCCACTTCGTGCAAGGCGATTAAATGCGCCATTACTAAGCCCAGTAGCACTAAAGGTAGTGCAATGACGTGAAAAGCGAAGAATCGATTTAGCGTTGCATCTGACACCAAGTAGTCACCGCGCAACCACTCAGATAAATCGGGGCCAATGAGTGGTATCGCACTAAATAGATTAACAATCACTTGCGCGCCCCAGTAAGACATTTGGCCCCATGGTAATAGGTAGCCAAAAAAAGCTTCGCCCATCAAGCACAAGAAAATCGCCACACCAAACAACCAAATGAGCTCACGAGGATTGCGATAAGACCCATAAATAACACCTCTAAACATGTGCAAATACACCACAACAAAGAACATGGAAGCGCCAGTTGAGTGCATATAGCGAATGATATTGCCACCAAATACATCTCGCATGATGTATTCAACCGAGGCAAATGCCTCGTCAGCGCTAGGTTTGTAGTGCATCGTCAGGAATATACCTGTAGCAATTTGAAGCACTAGTATCATCATTGCCAACGAACCAAAAAAATACCAAAAATTAAAGTTTTTTGGCGCATAGTATTCGGTTAAATGGTTCTTAATGTTACTGGTAAGCGGGAAACGCGCATCAATCCAACCCATTATGCCGGTAGTTTCTACTTTTTTAGTGTCTGCCATGATTTAAGCCTCTGCCTTTGCATCAACACCAATTAACAAAGTCGTTTCTGTTAAATATTGGTGTGGAGGAACTACTAAATTAATCGGCGCTGGTGAGCCTTTAAATACACGGCCAGCAAGGTCAAATTTTGATCCATGACAAGGACAGAAAAAACCGCCTGTCCAGTTGTCACCCATATCACCACCTTTTTCTAGTTTAGCGGTTGGCGAACAACCCAAGTGGGTACAAATACCAACAACAACGCCTATATTGGGTTTGATGCCACGACCAGTATTTTTACAATATGCAGGCTGTTGCGAGGTTACATCACACATTGGATCAGACAGTTGATCGTTATGTTTTGATAATTCTGCAGTTTGCGCATCGGTACGGTTGATAATCCAAACGGGCTGGCCACGCCATTCTGCTGTCATCATGCTACCAGGTTGAATTTTGCTTATATCAACCTCAACAGGGGCGCCAGCGGCTTTAGCACGCTCACTTGGCAACATACTACCCACAAATGGCACAGCAACCGCGGCGGCGCCAATTGCACCAGTACAAGCAGTTGCGGTAATTAAAAAATTACGTTTTTCTAAATCAATTGCCGAAGGTGATGTGAATGATAAAGCGTTATTTTTATCTAATTTATTGTCTGCCATTTGTATCCTTTAGCTTGCGCTTTCGAAGTGTGATTTTGTTGAAACTACAGCTTCGCTGAAAGCCGATAGTATACATTTTTTCATAATATACACCAAATTTAATTGCATAAGTAACTGAAATAGAACGATTAAATACGCTTATTCAAGCAATTGAAATTGCTAGTTGATCAGGTTAAACTGGATTATCAACATCTATATACTCGTGCTTAATTCCAAACTTATCCGCCAAATGTTCACCTAATGCTTGTATCCCATAACGTTCTGTTGCATGATGCCCTGCAGATATATAAGACATGCCTGTTTCGCGCGCAATGTGAACCGTCTGTTCTGAAATCTCGCCGCTAATATAAACATCTACTCCCGCAGTAACGGCACGATCAATGTAGTCTTGCGCCGCGCCTGTACAAATGGCAATTTTTTTTATCGGTTTTTTTAAATCTCCAATCACTTGTGGCTTACGTTTTAGCTTTGCTTCTACATGTGCAGAAAAAGTTTGCAAAGTTTGTGGCTGACTTAATTCTGCTAATGCCAACATCTCTGCCCATTCTGTCACCTTTAAATCTAATTGCTTTGCTAGCATCACGTTGTTGCCAAGCTCAGTATGCGCATCCAAAGGCAAATGAAAAGCAAATAAGTTTATTTCATGCTGCAATAAAAATTGTAGTCGACGCTTTTTCATTCCCACAATTGGCAAAGCCTCACCACGCCAAAAATAGCCATGATGCACAAGCACCGCATCTGCATTGGCCTGCAGAGCAGCCTCAAGAAAGTCATAACTGGCAGTAACGCCTGTTATAATTTTTTTTATTTCTCGCCTACCTTCTACCTGCAGGCCATTTGGGCAGTAATCACTAAAGCGTTCTGGCTGTAGCAGTTGAATTAAATAATCATCGAGCACATCTATTTTCATACGTTTTCACCTATACTTATATGCATTCACATTCTAACTTTTTAATCTATGCAACGCATTTGGCTTATTTTTGCACAATCTGTCACCGCCTGCTTGGGCTTATTATTTGTGCTACGACTTTTTTATCCACAGTTGCTGGAAAGTGGACAAGAGCCTATTGTCATCAACCAAGTAGAATCAAGCCCTTCAGTTGCCCCAAAAGGCAGCTATAGCATTGCAGCTAAAAAAGCGATGCCTTCAGTAGTGAATATATTCACATCCAGCCAAGTTGCTGCTGCAGGACCACATGATCAATTTAAAGACGATCCCTTATTCAGGCATTTTTTTGGCGACCAACCAGATACTGAAGAAGACCAGCCAGAAAACAGCTTGGGTAGCGGTGTGATTGTAAGCGAACAAGGGTTGATTTTAACAAATGACCATGTGGTTGCTAGTGCTGATGAAATAGAGGTCGCCCTAGCTGATGGCAGGAAATTATCGGCAAAAGTGGTTGGCACAGATCCAGATACCGATTTGGCAGTGTTAAAAGTGGATGCAGATAAGCTGCCCGCGATTACTTTTGCAGCCAGCGAAAAATTGAATGTTGGTGACGTGGTATTAGCCATTGGCAACCCTTTTGGCGTCGGGCAAACCGTCACCCAAGGCATAGTGAGCGCATTAGGGCGCAATCATTTAGGTATTAATACTTACGAAAACTTCATCCAAACTGATGCTTCAATCAATCCCGGCAACTCTGGCGGCGCATTGATAGATGCTGAAGGCAACTTAGTAGGTATCAACAGTGCTATTTATTCGCGTAGCGGTGGTAGCATGGGCATTGGTTTTGCGATTCCTGCGAACATTGCTAAACAGGTAATGGAGCAAATAGCTGTAAGCGGCTCTGTTACGCGCGGCTGGATTGGCATAGAAGCGCAAGATATTACACCTGAATTAGCAGAATCGTTCAAACTCACCCAAGCACGTGGCTCTTTGATTGCGGGTGTATTGCAAAATAGCCCCGCAGCATTAGCAGGTCTTAAGGCGGGCGATGTATTGCTAGCCATTAACGACAAAGAAGTTAATGATAGTAGCGGCATGTTAAATTTAATTGCTGTCCTTAAACCCAATGAAAAAGCGGTACTGAAAATCGCTAGAGCTGAGAAAGAAATCAAAGTAAATGTGATTGTAGGCAAGCGGCCAAAACCAGCCGTAACACAAAAATAGAACTCCTCGAGTCAATCAATGGCCAAGCGTTATGAACAGCTTAACGATAAACAGATTGAGTTTATAAATGCTCAAAAAATGTTTTTTGTTGGAACAGCCACAAAAGACAGTCGTGTAAACATCTCTCCAAAAGGCATGGATTCTCTGCGAGTTATCAACAGTAATCGGGTTGCTTGGCTTAGCGTCACTGGCAGTGGCAACGAAACATCGGCGCATGTTCAACAAAACCCGCGAATGACAATGATGTTCTGTGCGCTAACTGGCCCACCGCTAATATTGCGGCTTTATGGTAAGGCCAAGGTGGTACATCAAAAAGATGCCGAATGGGAAAAGTTTTTTGCTTTATTTACGCCTTTGCCTGGCACGCGTCAGATTTTCGATTTATCAATTGAAATGGTACAGACTTCTTGCGGCATGGGTGTTCCCTACTACGAATATAGTGGAGACCGCGACTTGTTGAACGACTGGGCAAGCAAAAGAGGCGAACATGAAATAAAGCAATATTGGCTTGAGAAAAATCAATTCAGTATTGATGAAATACCCACCAATATTGAAACCAAAAACACTTAAATTTTGATGAATTAAGCTTTAATCGAATTAACTTTGGGTGTTGAAAACTGCGCAACTAACACTCCTGCCTCGTAAAGCAACCACAAAGGCACCGCTAGCATAAATTGCGAAATAATATCAGGTGGCGTAAAAATAGCGCCAATGATAAATGCGCCAACAATTACATAGCTACGCGCTTCTTTAAGTTGAGCAATCGTTACCCAGCCAAAACGCGTAATTAATACCACAGCTATTGGCACTTCAAATGCCAGCCCAAACGCCATAAATAGCGTCATCACGAAATCGAGATACTCTGAGATGTCAGTCATCACCGCCACACCAACTGGCGCGCTACTGACCATAAATTTAAATACGACGGGAAACACGGCAAAATAGGCAAAAGCCATTCCAGTTAAAAATAGAACACAGCTACTCACAATGACTGGCACCATTAATTTTTTTTCATGCGCATACAGCCCTGGTGCTACAAATGCCCATATTTGATATAAAGTATGTGGGAGCGAAATCACAAAAGCCGCCATCATTGCAACTTTCATGGGCACAAAAAATGGCGTGGTGACCGCTGTAGCTATCATTTGGCCACCAGCAGGCAGCTTGGCTAACATTGGCGCGGCAAGCAGCGAGTAGATTTTATTAGCGAAGGGAAATAAACAAAAAAACACCAGCACAAAGCCTACAACAATCCGCAACAGACGGTTTCGCAGCTCGATTAGATGAGAAATAAACGATTCGGTTGGTGTCACTGAATTTTAGCCTTTGGACTTTTCGGCTTGACGACTTTTGGCTTAGCAACTATCGGTTTGACGGTTTGAACTTTAACGTTTTTTATTTTAGTGGCGCCAGAAGGCTCATGGATGCTTGCTTGTAGGGCAGCAGATTCCTGCTCTACAGATTGTTTGATTTCTTGTTGGAGTTTTTGCAATTCTTCAAAGCGCATTTCGCGATTTACTTCTTCTTTCACCTGCGCCATATAGCGCTGCATGCGGCCTGTGAACGCGCCCACGGTGCGCGCCACTTTGGGCAACTTTTCTGGCCCGATTACCAGTAAAGCTACCACCGCTATTACTAGCAACTCCGAAAAAGAAACGTCAAACACTTGTTAAATCTACTGCTTAGTCTTATTGGTTACTTCGCCTTCAATCGTAGTGCCAGATTTTTCAGCGCTATCTTCAACTTTTCCTTCATTCATCGCTTTTTTAAACTCATTTACCGCACCACCCACATCACTACCAATATTGCGTAATTTTTTAGTGCCAAATATCAACACCACAATTAATAACACAATTAACCAATGCCATAAGCTAAATGAACCCATCTCGATCTCCTTATTCTATGCGGCTTGCAAGCCGCCTCCAAACACATGCACATGAATATGAAACACCTCTTGCCCACCTTCGCGACCAGTATTGATGAGGGTTTTAAACCCCACCAAACCTTGCTCAGAAGCCAACTTAGGCGCTAATAATAATATTTTTCCTAACAAAGCCTGATGCGCTGCATCGCAACTTTTTAGGCTTTCCACATGTAACTTAGGCACAATCATAAAATGTACTTTTGCCATCGGCTTAATATCGTTAAAAGCAATGACTTCATCATCTTCATAAATCTTTTTAGCAGGAATACTGCCGTTAATGATTTTACAAAAAATGCAGTCAACACTCATTTTGAACGACTTTCCTTCTCGGCAATACCTGACAAACCCTCACGACGCGACAACTCATCCAACACGTCCTGCGGCTTTAAATCTGCTTTAGCAAGCATTATTAACGTGTGAAACCATAAGTCTGCTGTCTCATAAATAATCTCATCTTTATTACCACCTTTGGCCGCCAGCACGGTTTCAGTAGCTTCTTCGCCTACTTTTTTAAGGATACTATCCATGCCTTTGGCATACAGTTTCGCCACGTAGGACGAAGCTGGATCAGCCGTTTTACGTTGCTCTAGTAATTCTGCTAATCGATTTAAAACATCACTCATGCTATCGGTTTGTAAATGTCTTCAGGATTTTTAATGATTGGCTGGTCTATTAGCCAATTACCATTTTCTAACTTCTTAAAAAAACAATTATGACGCCCGGTATGACAAGCAATTCCACCAATTTGCTCCACGCTTAGTAAAATAACATCTTCGTCGCAATCTAAGCGAATTTCATGTACACGTTGACTATGCCCCGATTCTTCACCCTTGCGCCACAACTTATTTCGCGAACGTGACCAATACACCGCTTGCTTGGTATCACTGGTCTGTTGCAAAGCTTCGCGATTCATCCAGGCAACCATCAAAATTTTGCCTGTGCCATATTCTTGCGCAATCGCAGGCACTAAGCCATTTGCATCCCAGTTTATTTCTTCCAACCAATTCATTTATTTGCCATCTCATAATCTCACTTCAATACCATGTTGTTGCATATATTCTTTGGCTTGTTGTACTGTATATTCGCCATAGTGAAAAATACTTGCCGCCAACACTGCATCTGCACCACCTAATTTAACGCTATCTACCAAATGCTGCAAATTACCCACGCCGCCGCTGGCGATTATTGGCACTTCTACCGCATCACTAATGGCACGATTCAATGGATTATTAAAACCAATTTTCGTTCCATCTCTATCCATGCTCGTCACCAACAGCTCGCCGGCGCCAAGGCTTACCATGTATTCCGCCCATTTCACCGCATCTAGACCCGTTGGTTTTCGACCTCCGTGAGTAAACACTTCCCATTCATATGCTTGATTATCTACTTTTTTTGCATCAATGGCGACTACAATACATTGCGAGCCAAAGCGCACGGCGGCATCTCTCACCATATTGGGATTTAATACTGCGGTAGTGTTAATGCTAACCTTGTCTGCGCCTGCATTTAAAAGTCGTCGCACATCTTCCACTTCGCGCACACCGCCACCGACAGTGAGCGGAATAAACACTTGACTGGCCACTTCTTCAATGATGTGCAATAGCAAGCCACGATTATCAGAACTGGCGGTAATGTCTAAAAATGTAAGCTCATCTGCACCTTGGTCGTCATAACGTTTAGCAATTTCAACGGGATCACCCGCATCACGTAACGCTAAGAAATTAACACCTTTTACAACCCGCCCATCGGTTACATCCAGACATGGAATGATGCGTTTAGCTAAGCCCATAAATTCAAGCCCATATTAAATTAAGTCCATTAACTTAATTCGTCTGCTAATTTTTGCGCTGCAGCGAAATCAATCGTACCTTCATAAATGGCGCGGCCAGTAATCGCACCAATAATGCCTTCATGCGCAACGGCACACAGCCGTCTAACGTCATCTAGATTCGTTAAACCGCCACTCGCAATCACTGGAATTGTGAGTGCTTGCGCCAAAGCCACTGTAGCTTCAATGTTAACGCCTGTTAGCATGCCATCACGACCAATATCTGTGTAAACAATCGCATTCACGCCATAATCTTCAAATTTTTTAGCTAAATCAATTACATCGTGGCCTGTTAGTTTAGACCAGCCATCAATCGCAACTTTGCCATCTTTAGCATCTAAGCCCACCATGATTTGGCCAGGAAAAGCATAGCAAGCTTCGTGTAAGAAACCTGGTGTTTTTACCGCAGCAGTGCCAATAATCACGTAATCGATGCCGTCATCTAGATAGCGCTCTATCGTTTCCAGATCACGAATACCGCCACCCAGTTGAATGGGTATTTCACCTTTAACTGCAGATACTATTGATTTAATAGCGCCTTCATTCACAGGCTTACCCGCAAACGCACCATTCAAATCTACCAAGTGCAGGCGCTTGCCACCTTGATCAACCCAATGCCGTGCCATTGCACCTGGGTCTTCCGAGAACACGGTGGACTCTTCCATTAAGCCTTGTTTTAAACGCACACAATGGCCATCTTTAAGATCAATTGCAGGAATGATTAGCATGATTTTAGTTATTAGTTAATTTAGATAAAACATTAAAGCAATAATGTTATTTAAGGTTTCCAGTTTACGAAATTACGAAGCAATTGCAAACCTGCCTGAGCGCTTTTTTCTACATGAAATTGTGTAGCGAAAATATTATCTCGTGCAACCGCACTAGTAAAGCAATTTGGATATTCTGTTTCGCCTGCTGTAATTAAACTATCTTGTGGGGCTGCGTAATAACTGTGTACATGATAAAACCGAGTCGCATCTTCAATGTTCGCCCATAGCGGGTGTGCTTGCTTTTGGTTATTAGTTGTTTGATAAACTTGGTTCCAGCCTATATGCGGTACTTTTAACTTGGCACCTTTTTCATCAAACATTTGGTTTGTCGCAAAGCGCTTAACATTACCTTTTAGCAAGCCTAAGCCTGCAGTATCGCCTTCTTCAGAGTGGTCGAACAGTAATTGCATGCCTATACAAATGCCTAAAAAAGGTTTATTTTTCGCCGCATGGATAATGGCGGCATGCAAATTACGCGAATCTAACTCTCGCATACAATCAGGCATGGCGCCCTGCCCTGGAAACACAACTCTTTCTGCACCTTGAATCACTTTTGGATCGCTTGTTACGACAACTGATTTATTTGTGGCCACATGTTCAACCGCCTTAGAAACTGAGCGCAAATTGCCCATTCCATAATCAACGACCGCTATATCTACTTTGCTCATAGATAAAACCGTAGCGCTTATAAGCTACCTTTGGTAGACGGCATAATACCTGACATGCGTTCGTCATAAGTAACAGCCATGCGCAACGCGCGGCCAAACGCTTTAAATATGGTCTCAGATTGGTGATGTGAATTGTGACCTTTTAAGTTATCAATATGCAAAGTCACATTAGCATGATTCACAAAGCCCTGAAAAAACTCGTGGATTAAATCAACATCAAATTCGCCAATCGCTGCTCGCGTAAATTCACAGTTAAACTCTAAACCTGGACGGCCAGACAAATCAAGTACTACGCGGCTTAAAGCCTCGTCTAGCGGCACGTAAGCATGTCCATAACGATTGATGCCCTTTTTGTCACCAATGGCTTTTATGAACGCTTGACCTAGCGTAATGCCAATATCTTCTACGGTGTGATGCGCATCGATATGCAGATCACCTTTGGCCTGCACGCTAATATCCATCATGCCATGACGCGCCACTTGATCAAGCATATGATCTAAGAAACCTAAACCCGTGCTGAACTGAGATTGACCCGTTCCATCAACATTGATAGAAACTGTGATTTGAGTTTCGAGAGTGTTACGAGTGACTTCTGCTTTGCGCATGAGTTTTGAATTAATTATGTTAACTAATTGATAATGAATAATTTAACAACATTTTAACCTAAATCTATGGGCTTTCGCACTATTTTAAAACCTTTCGTATTATTTTAATAACTTGGCTCGATAAAAAAGCCGACTAAAAAGTCGGCTTTTCATTTCAAAACAGCAATTATTTAGCTGCTTCGCCTGTTGCGTCTTTTGCCGCACCAACTAAACCTTCAGTTTTAGTCTCAGCTGCTGCTGGCACTGCTGCATCATCCGCAGGAGCCGCTGCATCTGCTGCTGGAGCCGCTTCTGCTGGCATTGCATCTGCAGTTGGAGCTGCTGCATCCGCTGGTGCTGCTTCTACAGGAGCCGCTGCATCCGCTGCTGGAGCAACTTGTTCAACTGCTGCACCTGTGTCTGCTGCTGGCATTTCTTCAGCTTTTTTGCCGCTTGTTAAGAAGTATAAACCTAACAATACTGCACCAGCGATTAACGCCCATGGTAAGAATTTGCCCATACCACCTGCTGCTGCACCACCTGCACGTGCTAAGCCAGTAATTTCAGCTGCTGAAGCTGCTGGATCTGCCGCACCGTAAATCGCTGCGCCTGCAACCACAATATCAGCACCAGCATCCACCACTTGACGCACTGTTGCCGCTTTTACACCGCCAGCTACAGAAACTTTAGCGCCAGTGTTTAAACCTGTTACTAAGGCCAAGTCCGCAAATGGTGTTTGACCAGCTGCTTGTTGATCTAAACCAGTGTGTACGCCAATGATGTGCGCACCTAATTTAGCTACTTCTAATGTACGTGCTTTTTTGTCAGTTACGTTGATCAAATCAACTTGTGCCATTTTGCCGTATTTGTTAGCAACATCAATCACACCTTTAATAGTGCCGATATCTGCCGTGCCTAATACTGTGCAAATATCTGCTCCAGCTTTGTAAAATGGCTCAGCTTCATAAAAGCCAGCATCCATCGTTTTTAAATCAACTAAAATTTTGTTGTTTGGAAATTTTGCGCGTAATGTTTTTAGCAATTCGATACCATTGTGTTTAATGCAAGGTGTACCAATTTCTAAAATGTCCACATGTGGAGCAACTTTAGTCGCTAATGCAACTGTTGCGTCAAAATCTAGTGAATCTAATGCCATTTGGGTTTGTGCCATGATGCTTTTCCTCCGAATTTGTTCTAATCTTAAGGGTTAAATCTCAAATTAAAATTTAATATTTTGCGGTTTATTTAAATAAGTTTTTACAAAATATTAATTGGATATTTTGTACGTTCGCACATAATAACCGCAATTACTATTTTTTTTCAACAATTTAGTTAATTTTAATGATTATTTCAAAATTAATGCTAGCGCATTAATTAGCTGTTTAGATTGTTCATCTGTACCAATAGTAATGCGTAAATAGGGTGCAATGCGCGTGGGCTTTTTAAAATGCCGAATGATAATATTTTTCTCACGCAGTTTTTCAGTGAGCTCTGCGCCATCACGCGTTTTGTGCTTGGCAAAAATAAAGTTGGCGCCAGAAGGTAATACTTCAAAATCGAGTGCCCTGAGAGCCAATACCAGAGCGGCTCTTGAGGCAGTCACTTTTTTGCATGTTTGTTCATAATAAGCGGTATCTTGCATCGCCGCAATCGCCCCCGCCTCCGCAAAACGGTCAATCGGGTAAGAATTAAAGCTGTCTTTTACGCGAATCAATGCTTCAATTAAATCTTTTTGACCTAGCGCATAGCCTACGCGCAAGCCCGCTAATGAGCGCGCTTTTGACAGCGTTTGTGTGACTAATAAATTCGGATAAGTGTTGATAAGTTTAACCGCAGATTCGGTACCAAAATCCACATAAGCCTCGTCAATCACAACGACGGATTCAGTGTTAAATTTAAGCAATTTTTCAATCTCAGTGAGCGCCAAAGGCACGCCTGTAGGTGCATTAGGGTTCGGGAAGATAATGCCGCCATTGGGTCTGTCATAATCTTTTACATCAATTTCAAAGTTGCTACTGAGCGGAATAAGCTCAAACTCAATGTCATACAAGCCACAATATACCGGGTAAAAACTGTAGGTGATATCAGGGAAAAGCAACGACCTGTCATGCTTAAGTAAAGCCTGAAACACATGCGCCAACACTTCATCGGAGCCATTTCCCACAAACACCTGATTCGCTTGCAAACCATAATAATCAGCGATTGCAGCTTTAAGTCTGTCTGAGTTTGGATCAGGGTAAAGGCGTAAAGTATCAACTGCCTCGGCCTGCAAGGCCCGTATTACTTGGGGACTAGGGCCATATGGATTTTCATTCGTATTCAGTTTTACCAAGTTTGTGATTTTAGGCTGCTCACCTGGCACGTAGGGCGTGAGCTTATGTACGATGTCACTCCAAAATTTACTCATACTAAAACCTTACTCATTAATTTAGGCGATATTCAGCAGATTTTGCATGCGCCTGCAAACCCTCGCCATGCGCCAAAGTAGATGCTACACAGCCCAATATCTGCGCACCTTCTGGCGACACCATAATTAAGCTGGAACGTTTTTGAAAATCGTACACGCCAAGTGGCGAGCTAAACCGTGCTGTACGAGAAGTCGGCAGCACGTGGTTGGGCCCTGCGCAGTAATCGCCAAGCGCTTCGCAGGTATCGCGACCCATAAAAATGGCGCCTGCATGTTTGATTTTTTTGCTCATTTCCAGTGGATTCTCAACGGACAACTCCAAATGTTCAGGCGCAATATAATTGCAAATTTCAATCGCTTCATTCAAATCTTTCACCAAGATTAATGCGCCGCGGTCTGTTATTGAAGTATTGATAATGTCTTTGCGCGGCATTTCCTGCACCTGCCTTTGCATGCTTTCTGCCACCTTATCCAAGAATGCAGCATCTGGACTAAGCAAAATCGCTTGCGCCAATTCGTCATGCTCGGCTTGACTAAATAAGTCCATCGCGATCCAATCTGGGTTGGTTTTGCCATCGCAAATCACTAAAATTTCGCTCGGTCCTGCGACCATATCAATGCCAACCACCCCAAACACACGACGCTTTGCGGCAGCCACGTAAGCATTTCCAGGGCCAACTATTTTATCTACTTGCGGTATAGTTTGAGTTCCATAAGCCAGCGCACCAACGGCTTGCGCACCCCCTATACAAAATACACGATCCACACCTACAATCGCTGCAGCAGCCAACACCAGTGGATTTTTCTCGCCTTTCGGCGTTGGTACGACCATGATGAGTTCTGCAACACCTGCAACTTTTGCGGGGATTGCATTCATTAACACACTTGAAGGATATGCTGCTTTTCCACCAGGTACGTAAAGCCCGACACGGTCAAGTGACGTCACTTGTTGTCCAAGCAGAGTGCCATCTGGTTCTTTATAACTCCAAGATTGCATTAATTGTTTTTCGTGATATCTCGCAACCCTATCTGCGGCCGCCTGCAAAGCCTTACGCTGATTGGCTGGCAAGGTATTTAACGCGCGTTCTAATTCAGCTTTACCAATTTCAAGCTCTGCTAAATTAGTGACATTGGTTTTATCAAAACGATTGGTATATTCCAACACAGCCGCATCGCCACGCGCTTTCACATCTTTTAAAATATTTGCGACAACCGTATCCACAGTGTCATCTTGCGCAGTTTCAAAAGCTAACAAAGCTTTTAACTCAGCGGCAAATGAATTGTCTTGTGTTGATAAACGCCGAATATTCATTATTTCACAGCCTTGCTAAATGCATCCAAAATTGGCTGCAACTGCTCGCGATTCAATTTTAATGAAGCCTGATTGACGACCAAACGTGAGCTAATATCGCCCACCTTTTCCACTGCTTTGAGATTATTCGCGCGCAAAGTATTACCAGTGCTCACCAAATCCACAATCGCATCCGCTAAGCCAACCAAAGGACCTAGCTCCATTGAGCCGTACAGCTTAATCAAATCAACATGCATGCCCTTAGCTGCAAAGTGTTCACGCGCCACTTTCACATATTTAGTCACCACTTTTAAGCGCGCGCCTTGTCGAATACTGGCTTCGTAATCAAAATCGTTACGTACCGCCACCATCATTTTGCACTTGGCGATTTGTAAATCCAACGGTTGATACAAGCCTTCGCCGCCATGTTCATCCAACACGTCTTTGCCCGCAATGCCGATATCCGCCGCGCCATATTGCACGTAGGTTGGCACATCAGTGGCGCGCACAATAATCAAGCGCACATCATCGCGATTGGTTGGTAAAATAAGCTTGCGTGACGATTCTGGGTCTTCCAGCGAACGAATACCCGCCGCTGCCAGCAACGGCACGGTTTCTTCGAATATTCTGCCTTTTGAGAGTGCTATCGTTATCATAATGTTAATTACTGCGGCGCACTTTTGCGCCCAATTTCGTTAATTTTTCTTCTAAATATTCGTAACCACGGTCTAAGTGGTAAATACGCTCAATCACCGTCTCACCTCGCGCTACCAAGCCAGCCAATACAAGACTTGCTGAGGCACGCAAATCGGTCGCCATCACAGTTGCGCCATCTAAAAAATCCACGCCTTTTACCAAAGCGGTATTTCCGTCAATGCTAATATCGGCACCAAGGCGCTGCATTTCTTGCACGTGCATAAAGCGATTTTCAAAAATTGTCTCTGTCACTTTTGCCACGCCATCTGCGACACTATTCAAGGCCATAAATTGCGCCTGCATATCCGTGGGGAAAGCTGGATGCGGGGCGGTGCGAATATTCACTGCCTTCAATTTACCGTCACTTTTCACGGTAATGCTATTTTCAACTTTGCTTACTTTTACTTCTGCACCTGCATCACGCAATTTTTCAATCACTGCATCCAGTAAATCAGCGCGGGCATTGAGCAACTTCACTTCGCCACCTGTCATCGCCGCAGCCACCATGTAAGTACCAGCTTCTATGCGGTCGCACACGATATTATGCTCTGCGCCATTTAATTTTTCTACGCCAACAATCGTAATCACATCGGTACCAGCACCACTAATATTGGCGCCCATTTTAATCAAACACTCAGCCAAATCGACCACTTCTGGTTCTTTGGCAGCATTTTCTAACACCGTTTTGCCTTCGGCTAAACTCGCGGCCATCATCAAGTTTTCCGTACCTGTCACTGTCACTATGTCCATATAATAACGCGCGCCCTGTAAGCGCCGATTGGGCAAGTGCAGCGTACTGGCTTGAATGTAACCATGCGTGATGTGAATCGCCGCGCCCATCGCTTGCAAGCCTTTTATATGTAAATCCACGGGTCTAGACCCAATGGCACAGCCGCCTGGCAATGAAACACGTGCCGTGCCAAAGCGCGCCAACAAAGGCCCCAACACAAGAATCGATGCGCGCATGGTTTTCACCATTTCATAAGTCGCCTCAAACGACTGCACATCGCTTGCATCCAGGCTTACTTTGTCAGCGTCGCGCGTAATCTTCACGCCCATGGTATCGAGCAATTTAATGGTGGTGTCAATATCTTTTAAGGCGGCGACTCCACTAAGTTGAAGTGGCGTTACTGCTAAAAGTGATGCGCACAAAATGGGCAAAGCTGCATTTTTAGCTCCTGAAACCGTGACTTCGCCATTTAGCTTAAAGCCTCCTTGAATGATTAATTTTTCCAAGATTTACTTACCAGCCAAGAGGGTTTGCAACTCGCCGCTTTCGTACATGGCACGCATAATGTCGCTGCCGCCAACAAATTCGCCTTTTACATACAATTGCGGAATCGTCGGCCAATTGGCATATTGCTTAATACCTTCGCGAATTTCTTGGTCTTGCAATACATCCACCGTCACATACTGCGAGTTGCAAGCGTCTAAAATTTGTGTCGCCATGTTAGAGAAGCCACATTGTGGAAATTTCGGATTTCCTTTCATGTAAAGCACGACATCATTCGTTGTCACTGTTTGTTTAATTGCTGCTTGTGCGTCCATATTTAATTTCCTATTGTTTCAATTGCTTAATTTTAATTCTGCCCATTTTTCTGGCGTGTAGGTCTTCATCGATAGTGCGTGAATTTCAGCGCGCATACGGTCACCAAGTGCGCCATAAACCAATTGATGTTGCTGCACCATAGATTTACCAGCAAACGCAGCGCTTACAATCACCGCCTCAAAATGTGTGCCGTCATCACCACGTACTTCAATAAAATCGCAGCTTAAATGCTGCGTAATGTAATTTTCTAACTGCTTAGCACTTAACAATCGACCAACCTCTTAACTTAACTTTTTATTGGCTATAAATTAGCCGCGCAATTTATAGCCAGATTTTAACATTTTTAGCGCTAACCATGCTAACCCTAATAAAAATGCGGCCACGACACTAATACTAATCCACGGCGAAATATCACCTTTACCGAAAAAACCGTACCTGAAGCCATCAATCATGTAAAAAAATGGGTTGAAATGCGACACGGTTTGCCAAAACGGCGGCAAGGAATGGATAGAGTAAAACACTCCAGATAAAAAAGTAAGCGGCATAATCACAAAGTTTTGAAAGGCTGCCATTTGATCGAATTTATCCGCCCAAATGCCAGCAATAATACCAAATGTACCGAGCAACGCACTGCCAAAAAATGCAAATGCAAAAATCCATAATGGATGAACAATGGGCAAATCGACAAACCAAATAGCTACCAAATAAATTGCAAGTCCCACCATTAAACCTCGTACGATTGCAGCCGCTAAAAACGCAATGAAAAACTGCATATAGGTAAGCGGCGTGAGTAAAATAAAAATAATATTGCCCATCACTTTTGATTGAATAAGGCTAGATGAGCTGTTTGCAAAGGCGTTTTGCAATAGTGACATCATAATGAGTCCTGGAATCAAAAATGCTGTGTAAGGTACATTTTTGTAAACTTGTACGTGGCCTTCTAGTACATGTGAAAATATAAGCAAATACAACAAGGCCGTGAGCACAGGCGAAGCCACGGTTTGAAATGCAACACGCCAAAAACGTAAAATTTCTTTTTTAAAAAGCGTATAAGCACCACGCCAGGAGCCAATATCCATGCGACTTTCAAGCAGGCTATTTTTTATGTTATTTAAGCTCATTTTGTACCTACTAATGACATAAATACGTCTTCTAAATCAGCTTCGAATAACTGCATATCTTCAATCGTCACATTAGCTTTTCGCAATTCACTCAAAGCAAATTCCATTTGATTTAAGTCGGTCAAGGCAAGCGTGTAAACGCCATTTTCACCACTTTTTAGCATGGGCAATAAAGCCGTTGGCAACGCAGCTTTGCCAATTTTTAAGCGCAAATTTTTGCCTGCAAGATTAGCTAATAAGTTAACTGTAGTATCTAGTGCGACGATTTCACCATTTTTCATCATCGCCACGCGCTCACACAGCGTTTCTGCTTCTTCCAGATAATGCGTAGTTAAAATAATGGTGTGTCCATCGGCATTCAACTTTTTAATAAAGCCCCACAGCACTTGCCGCAACTCAACATCCACGCCGGCGGTAGGCTCATCTAACACAATCACTGGTGGTTTGTGCAACAAAGCTTGTGCGATTATAGCGCGACGCTTCATACCGCCAGAAAGCTTGCGCATATTGGTGTGGGCTTTATCGGTTAAATCTAAGCTTTCGATAACTTCGTCCACCCAAGCATCATTTTCGCGTCCACGTCCAAAATAACCCGCTTGAAAGCGTAGCATTTCACGCACATTAAAAAAAGGGTCGAACACCAATTCTTGCGGCACCACGCCAAGCGCCATACGTGCCGATTGGTAGTCGCTCACTACATCGTGCCCCATCACTGAAACCTTGCCTTGTGAAGGTTTTAGTAAGCCCGCCATAATATTGATAAGCGTTGATTTTCCTGCTCCATTTGGGCCAAGCAAAGCAAAAAACTCACCTTGGTTAATGGTCAAATCTATGCCGTTAAGCGCAGACAGACTACCAAATTGCTTGTGGACTTGCTCTATTTTTATTGCTGGAACTGTCACCAATGACTCAATTCTATTAGTAAATCACAAAAACGAAACCCCACCGTTAAGATGGGGTTTATATAATCAAATTAAATAGTTAAAAATTTATAACTGATTAATTGATTAAGTCGGCCACGCCATATAGCTGTGTTAAGCTGGTTAAATTTGCTGGTAAATTCACAAACTGTATTGGCTGATTTTCCTTTTGCGCACGACGCTTCCACTCCAATATAAGACTGATTGTCGATGTATCAATATCTGTTACTTCAGAAAAATCAATCGTCGTATTCTCGGAAATAGGCAATGCCTTGCTTGCATCTAACAGCGAAGGAACTGTGCCGATAATAACATCGCCACTAATTTTCCAACGGTTATCAACTTGTGTAATTTGTACCATTAGTTTTGGTTTGAAGCCGTACTGCCTTGTGTGGATTTAGCTTGCGCGGCTTTATTTTTATCGGCCAGTTTTTTTATTAAACTATCTAAACCATTTTGGCGAATTTCTTGAGCGAATTGCCCGCGGTAATTGGTCACCAAACTCACACCTTCAATCACAATATCGTACACTTTCCAAACGTCGGTTTGCTTTTCTAGTGAGTAATCCACAGCGATAGGCTGACCGCCAGGCTGCACGATTTGCGTTTTTACAGATGCTGTATTTGATGCACTTGCCATACGCATCGGTTTGTATTCAATCGTTTGATTTTTGTATTTAGAAAGCGCTGTCGCGTAAGTGCGTATCAACAATGTACGAAATTCTGTCTGAAAAGCAGCTTTTTGGTCGGGTGTCGCTTTCGTCCAGTTTTTGCCTAACACCATGCGCGAAACTTTATCAAAGTTAAAGTTTGGTACAATCTTTTCTTCAGCCAAGGCAAATATCTTTTCTTGATTACCTGCTTGAATATCTTGATCGCCTTTTACTGTAGCCAATACATCTTCGGCTGTTCTTTTTACCAACTCATCAGGGCCTTCAATAGCAAAGCTACTTAAGCTAAAACTCAGCAATCCCAGTGTAATAAAAAATTGAAGCGCAATTAATAATTTTTTCATGATCTTGTAATCCTTTTTAAAGCTAAGTCTTTATTTTTATGTGCATTACGGCTTAACTGGTTTAGCAATGTCGTCTAATGGATTTGCACCTAACGCATCATCATTTGCTTTGGTTGATGCTGCAGGCGCATCTTCTTTACTTTCTGATGCTTTATTATACAAAAATTGGCTAATCATTTTTTCTAATACTACCGCATCTTGCGTTTGTGCGATTTTATCACCATTTGCCAAATTGGTTTCATCGCCACCAGCTTCTAAGCCAACGTATTGCTCGCCCAACAAACCTGCGGTGTAAATATTTGCAAACGTATCTTTAGGAAAATGATAACGTTTGTCGACATTCAGACTCACTACAGCCTCAAAAGTTGCAGGGTCAAATTTGATATCGCTGACACGACCAACTACCACGCCCGCGCTTTTCACTGGCGCACGCGGCTTTAAACCACCAATATTTTCAAAGTTGGCGGTCACTGTGTAAGTAGCGCCTATATTACTGGTGGTTAAATTGCCCACTTTCATGGCAAGGCCCAGCAAGGCCGCTACGCCTAGCGCCACAAAAATGCCCACCCACAAATCTATCGTTGTTCTTTCCATTACCTACTCCCGCAGAAATTAATTTTTTAATATTAATTTAAAATATAAGTTTAATTTTTAAAGATTAATTTTAAATATAGACCTAGCTACAATGTAATCATAAATGAGGTTAATATAAAATCTAAAATCAAAACTGTAAGTGATGATGTCACCACCGTTCTAGTAGTCGCGCGGCTTACACCTTCTGCGGTGGGCGGTGCGTCGTAACCTTCAAATAACGCAATCATGGTACAAGCTATGCCAAATACCACGCTTTTTATCACACCATTGAGGATATCCAGCCGCCAATCTACATTGGCCTGCATTTGCGACCAAAACGCACCTGCATCTACACCAATTAAGGGCACCGCCACCAAATAACCGCCCAAAATTCCCACCATCGAAAATAGTGCCGCTAAAATTGGCATAGCGATTACGCCCGCCCAAAAACGCGGCGCTATCACACGAGCAATTGGGCTAACCGCCATCATTTCCATCGCAGATAATTGCTCGGTAGCTTTCATCAAGCCAATTTCTGCGGTAATGGCCGTACCCGCACGACCCGCGAATAATAAGGCTGTGACAACAGGACCTAGCTCGCGCACCAGTGCTAGCGCCACTAGTACACCAATCGCCTCAGATGAGCCGTATTTCTGCAGCGTGTTATAACCTTGCAGCGCCAATACCATCCCGACAAAAAACGCAGAAACTACAATAATAATCAGCGACATCACACCCGTGAAATACACTTCACGAATAGTTAAATGAAACCTGCGAAAGCTTTCGCCAGACGAAATGAGCGTGAGCCATAATAACCTTGCACCTGCCCCCAGCCGCCAAATACGCGAAGTAAAGCGATGACCAATAGTACGGAAAATGCGAAGACGAGAGCGCACTATCATGCTACTCGCCTTTTATTTGCCTGATGTTTTTTAACTTCAATGCCCAACAAATCTTGCCTATAATCTCCAGCAGCGTAATGAAACGGCACTGGGCCATCTTTGTCACCATGTACAAACTGATGTACAAAAGGCAAGGTTGATTTACTCAAATCTTCTGGCGTGCCTTCTGCCGCCACCACACCGTTAGCGACAAAATAAACATAATCTGCGATTAAAAAGGTTTCTTTTACATCATGCGAAACAATAATTGAAGTGGCGCCTAAGGCGTCATTCAAGGTACGGATTAAGCTACAAACCACACCCATGGAAATTGGATCTAGCCCGGCAAAAGGCTCGTCGTACATAATAATACTAGGGTCTAGCGCAATCGCGCGCGCCAAAGCCACTCGCCGTGCCATGCCGCCAGAAAGCTCAGTCGGCATGAGCTGATGCGCACCTCGCAAACCAACTGCTTGCAATTTCATTAGCACTAAATCGTGAATCATGCTCTCGGGTAGCTCGGTATGCTCACGCATCGGAAAAGCAACATTTTCAAACACCGATAAATCGGTAAACAGTGCGCCATGTTGAAACATCATACCCATTTTGCGACGTAATAGATAAACGCCGTCGCGAGTTTGCTTGTGCATCACTTTGCCATCTACGCGCACTTCACCCTTACTGGGCTTAAGCTGCCCGCCAATTAAGCGTAAGAGCGTAGTTTTACCGCTGCCGCTGCCGCCCATAATAGCCACCACCTTGCCACGCGGAAACACCATATTGATGCCCTGATGCAACATACGGCCTTTGTAGCCAAACGAGAGGTTGTTTATCTCAACGAGATTATGTCCAGCGATATTTTGAGTCATGCGATTTAAAATAGTTATAGGCAGCGTTTAAATTTTGTAATCATTCTAAATCAAAACACAACTAATTCAAACGTTATAACAGGCAATAGCTAAAATGGGTTTGCTAAAAACAAAAAGCCCGCACTAGGCGGGCTTTTATGTTAAAACTTATGCTTTTATTAAAAAGCCATACATACGTTAAATACACCTGAGTCCAGCACAGCAGCATTATTATCCCAGCCAGCAACAGCTGTATATACTCTCAATGAGCCAGTGTCTGTAACGCCATCATCCAAGGTAGTATCCAACTGTTTAGCGAATTTACCCAAAATACCAGCAGAACAAATAACATATGCTCCACTCATTAGTGTTGGAAGAATAGGTAAGTTCGCCGCCCCAGCCAAACTTTGTATGCCAATTCTGCCGCCATCTGCATTAGTAGGATAGTAGCCAGCCGCGCCAACAATAGTTGAGCCAGGCGCTAAACCTGCTAAACGCACGTGCTGCCAAAAGATTGCTGATTCATTAGCAGGTGTTACAGAATCCCAATTACCAGCAATCACGCCATTACCAGCACCTGCACCAGCTTGGTCTGCAGTAGCACCCAAGTGAACAGCCGCATTCGCATCATCGCCTGGCAAGGCTTTGAATTTATCTTGATAACCATAAATATAAACTTGTACATTTTGGAAATCACGCGCCATGTTCTTCACCTTGGCACTATTAATCAGCTCTTGCCCTCTAAGCACGCCGCCTAGCAGCAAGCCGATAATCACTAACACGATGGCTAGCTCGATGAGGGTAAAACCAGTTTGTTTGTTCATTTGTGGTATCCTTTACCAATTATTTATGTGTGACGTTTTTGTTGATTTGTCCACACTTGATAAAAAATATGCAAATGTCGTGCCAACCAAGCAGAGCCTTATTACTGGCGGTGTTTCGCTAAATTTGTTGGCCAAGACAAGCAAAAAAATGATGAGAATTCGTCGTTTATGACAGAATATTGACACCCTTTTTTAGTCTCTTTTTATATAAAGCTTAAGCCATGTTCAAGACCATACTTAAACCTATATCCAAACCTATGTTTAATTACACCAAACTTAATCAGCTATTAACGGTTCACTCCCATCGCATATTAGCGTTGATGCTGCTTTCACAGCATGCTTTTTTAATTTTAGGTGATCAAGCGACTGATTTAAAACGGGCATTTTTCATGTGTCATTACGGCTTATTTTTAATGTGGCAGCCCGTATGGCGCAGCACTGAAAAGCTATCCAAACCCGCTTTATTGCTTTTCCTTGGTGTTGGTGTCATTGCCTATTTTTATATGAACTGGTGGCTCACCGCAATATGGCTCTCGATTCTGTTTGGGCTACTAGGCGGGCGCATTTTTTCAGACGAATCAAAATCTAATCGCATCGTTCACATACTCGCAGCCAGTTATTTACTCACCATGTTACTGCTTTGGGTTGTGCCTAAGTTGCTTAGCGCGCCAAACGATTTAGAGGCAGCACGGTTTGTAATTCGCTATCTCACCCCTTTGCTACCTTTTGCTATTTTGTTTATACGCGGCCAAGCGCCTAAAGCTGGTCAGCTGCCGATTTTAGATTTTTTCTACACTTTATTGCTGATGTTAATGGCGTTTATTTTAGCGCTCTCAAGCTATGCCATAGGGACGATACAAGCCATTAACTATATTCAAGTCATGTTTATGACCATATTTGGCTTGGCATTTGGCCTAATTATTTTTAGTTTCTTTTGGAAGCCCAACACGCGATTTTCGGGTGTTGAGCTACTGATGTCGCGCTACCTGCTGAGTATTGGTATGCCATTTGAAAAGTGGGTCAAAAATATCGCTGCCATGGGTGAAATTGAATCCACTCCAAATGATTTTATTCAGGCGGCCATGAGCGAAATGTCTGCACTGCCTTGGGTTACAGGTGTTTCATGGCTAGCCGATGAAGCGCAAGGTAAGCTGGGTGAAACATCTAAGCATGTTACCCATTTTAATTTTAAAGATCTTCACATGACCATGCATTCGCGCTGGCAAATTTCACCAGCGCTATATGTGCATGTAAAACTTCTCACCCAAATTATGGGTGAGTTTTATGAAGCTAAACGCCGCGAGGAAACTTTGCGTCAAAACGCTTATATGCAAGCACTTTATGAAACTGGCTCACGCTTGACGCATGATATTAAAAATATTTTGCAATCGGTAGGCACGTTAGTTTCTGCCGCCGAGCAAAGCGACGAGAAAGATAATGAAGCCTTATTACAGCTGATTCGTAAGCAATTGCCTGTGCTAAATCAGCGCATTGCATCCACTTTAGACAAACTAAAAGCGCCAGGTGAGGAAAAGAAACGGCTCGAAAAAATGTCAGCTTGGTGGAAAAATCTGCAATTACGCCACAATCAGCAAGAGATTGAATTTGTAGCAGAAGACTTACCCAAACAAGAAATTAATGCCGAAGTGTTAGATAGCGTGCTGGATAACTTGCTTAACAATGCGCTGGAGAAAACCAAATATCAAGCAGATACTTTAATTAACGTAGCCATGTACGACAACGCTGAACTTGGCTTTTGTATTGATGTGACAGATACTGGAAAAGCGATGGATAGCGCCATTGCCGGCGATATTTTTAAAAAACATATCGCTTCGCACAATGGCTTAGGTGTTGGTTTGTTTCACGCGGCACAAGATTGCAAACAGGCAGGTTACGAGCTAAGTTTAGTAAGCAATGTAAATGGTGCTGTGCGTTTTAGAGTGCAACTATCCCCAAATTTAGCACCAACATCAACTGATAACTAACGTAAGCCTTGCATGTAGTCGGCTACGGCTTGCATTTCTGCATCGGTCATTTTAGCCGCAATTACCATCATCATCGGTGCATTGGCACGCTCTCCAGTGCGGAAAGTTCTCAATTGCGCCAGCGTATAATCTGCATGTTGCGCGGCCAAACGCGGAAATTGCTTCGGAATGCCTGCACCATTTGCGCCATGGCAAGAAGAACAAGCAGGCACGCCACTTGCAGCGATGCCACCACGATAAATTTTTTCGCCTAACGAGCCAACGCCATTACTTTTGGCTTTGGCGAGATTAATTTTTTGATTGGCAAAATAAGCGGCTAAATTTTTCATATCATCTGCACTTAAATTGGCTACCATTCCCGCCATTACCGCATTTGCGCGTTTACCTTCTTTAAAATTGGTTAATTGTTTTAACAAATATTCAGGATGTTGGCCTGCCAATTTTGGATTAAGCGAAATCGCGCTATTGCCATCTGCGCCATGACAAGCTGCACAAACAGTTTGCACGGTAATTTCAGTTGCGCTTTTCTCTATAGCGGGTGGTGCTTTTTCAGCCTCTACATTTGCCGCAAAAGTGGATGAAACCAACAAACTCGACACTACCAACACGACAACACTCAATTGCTTAATCATTGCAAATTTCCCTAACTATTTAATTATCCTAATATTTTATCAAAAATTACCTGTTCATGATACATTTAAGCATAAAGCCAACACTGTTAAAACTTGAATTTGAGAGAATTAAATGCCTTTGTTTCAAAACGCTACCTTTTTTATTTCCGCACACCACTTGCGTGATTTGCCACCTGCTTCGGGTATTGAAGTCGCCTTTGCTGGCCGCTCTAACGCGGGTAAATCCAGCGCGTTGAACACACTGGCTAACCATAATCGTTTAGCTTATGTAAGCAAGCAGCCTGGCCGCACGCAACTGATTAATTTCTTCACGCTTGGAAATGACCGTCACTTAGTTGATTTGCCTGGCTACGGTTATGCCAAAGTGCCCGAGAGCATGCGTGCGCATTGGCAAAGCGTATTGGCGCGCTATTTAAGTGAGCGCACTAGCCTTGGTGGGTTAGTATTAGTAATGGATAGCCGCCACCCACTGCAACCGCTAGATAAACAAATGTTAGATTGGTTTTGCCCTAGCGGTAAGCCAGTACATGTTTTGCTAACCAAATCAGATAAATTATCGCGTGGTGAAGCCAGTCTAACCCTCGCAAAAGTGCGCAAAGAACTGCTTGCGACTTGGGGTGAAAGTTGCACAGTACAGCTATTTTCTAGCTCAAAGAAACTAGGTGTTGAAGAAGCTGAAAAAGTGATTGGTGCATGGTTATTCAAGGAATAAAACAGATGAGGAAAGTACTAAACGTAGGCGGAGATAGTAAACAAATAGCCCTACCTCCACAATATGCTGACTGGGAACACGTCCTATTAGATATTGATCCGTCAGGCAAACCTGACATCATCTGTGATGCACGCAAGCTAGACACACTTGAACCCGCACAGTTTGATGCAGTTTATTGTTCGCATAACTTAGAACATTATTATCGTCATGAAGTAAACCAAGTATTACAGGGGTTTTTACATGTATTGAAAGCCGATGGTTTTATACACATTCGAGTACCTGATATTAAAGCCGTGATGAAGGCTGCGGTTGAACGTGATTTAGATTTAGAAGATGTGCTTTATCAAGCTGCAGTAGGCCCAATTATGGTATTAGACGTGCTCTATGGCTGGAGCCGTAAAATTGAAGAAAGTGGCGATGGATTTTTTGCGCACAAAACTGGGTTTACCCAAAAGTCGCTAATTGCTACACTAAACCGTGCTGGCTTTAGCAAAACATACACTAGCTGCAGTAATTTAGAAATTCGAGTAATTGCTTTCCGAGAAGCTGCCAACGCAGAAATTCGTACATTATTTAGCTTGAGTGACTAAAAATATAAAATTAGATTTACTGCTTTATAAAAATTAAATCCCAAACGCCATGGCCGAGCTTAATGCCTCGATTCTCAAACTTAGTCAGTGGCCGATAAGCAGGTTTTTCAGCATAACTTTCAGCGGTATTCTTAAGCTGCTGTTCCGCATTTAATACCTCAAACACCCATTCTGAGTATTCTTGCCAATCCGTAGCCACATGCAAATAAGCACCTACTTTAAGTTTAGTACAAAGTAGTTTTACAAATTCAGCTTGAATCAAACGCCGCTTGTGATGACGCTTTTTATGCCACGGGTCAGGGAAGAAAATATGCACGCCATCCAGACTGCTATCTGCAAGCATATTTTGTAGCACGTCCACTACATCATGTTGAATGACGCGAATATTAGTAAGGTTTGTTTCTTCAATTAATTTAAGCAAACTGCCGACGCCGGGTGTATGCACCTCAACCGCTAAAAAATCACAATCAAGTAAAGTTTGTGCTATTTTGGCTGTGCTTTCGCCCATTCCAAAACCAATTTCGAGTATTTTTTTAGAGTCAATTCGGCCAAAAACTTGATTTAAATCGATGTTCTGCAAGCCATATTCCACGCCATACTTAGGCCAGCCTGTTTCTAATGCACGTTCCTGACCTTTAGTTAATCGACCTTGTCGCAACACAAAACTACGAATGCGGCGATTTTTAAGAATTTCTACTTCATCTGTTTCTGTCATGGCGCGGGATTATACTTGATTAAGTTACGTTACAAAGTATGCGCTTTATCACCGCTCTTATAGCCAATCAAGTCTTCTTCAATACCTTTGCTAAGTGCAATGACTTTAAATAGCTCACCCATTTCTGCGGGGGACAATAGTTTTTGCGCGGCGGCGGCCAGCTTCATGTACTGCGAATCATGAGGTGAATACTGTTGCAAAATATCTAAAATACCGCAATTGATTAAAAATTGTGCTTGATTGGTATAGCCTGCAACCTTCATGGATATTGGCTCACAGGCTGGTGCTATTTGTGTAAAATTCACATGTGCAGTAATATCCTGCAAGCCAATGTTAATCAGAGGATTGCTGTGCGCATAATGTTGATAATGACACATCAAGGTACCTTGATTGCGCTGTGGGTGATAATATTCGCGCGCAGAAAAACCATAATCAATCAGCAAAATAACGCCTTTTTCTAACATTTCTGCCAGGCTACGAACCAATGCTGATGCGGCTGGACAGACCTCGGTCAAATAATCGTTCGGCAGTGAGTAAGCGCTAACTTCATCATACAATTGACCTGCTTTTAGGGGTTTATCTTGCCATATGAATTCGCCCACATGTCCCACGCCACGCTCTTGCAAGCCTTGCGATGTATGATAAATGAGATGCACAGGAATTGCATCCAATACCTCGTTACCCAGCACCATGCCAGTAAAGCTTTTTGGCAAAGTTTCCAGCCAAACCACACGTTTAAATAATTCTGCAGAACATTTTTTATGTATTGTTTCGCGCTGAATTTGGTGTAAGTATGCACTTACTTCCAGTATAAAATATTGACTAGGCAGACTGTTTAATTCTTGTAATTCCAGCAGCAAATCAGCTGCTAATTTGCCTGTACCTGCACCCAACTCTAAAACGTCACCGCCAGAAGCCAATATCTGTGCGACTTGCAGGGCTAAGGTTTTTGCGAATAAAGACGAAATTTCGGGTGCGGTAACAAAATCGCCATGCAAACCAAACTTCTTGGCGCCGCCACTGTAATAGCCCAACTCTGGCGTGTACAAAGCCATGTGCATAAAGGTCGCAAAGTCTATCCAGCCATTATTATTTTCAATTTTCTGTTGAATTAAATTGGTTAATTGTTGGCTAAGCACTTGTGATTCTGGGCTTGAAATAGGTAATGAGGCCATAAGCCATTATAATATTTTGCAATCAAAGTGAGTAAAAATTGAATTCAACATCAAATAGCAAAGTGATATTAATTACCGGCGGCGCTAAACGCGTGGGCGCAGCCATTTGTCGCGAGTTGCACGCAAGCGGCGCCAATCTCATGATTCACTATAAAACCAGTATTAATGAGGCACGCGCCTTGCAGGCAGAGCTTAATTTGCAACGCGCAAACTCGGTAGCGATTATTCAGGGCGATTTACTCAATATTGCAGTGTTACCGAGTTTGGTTCACGAAACCATAAATCAATTTAGCCGTTTAGACGTTCTAATTAATAATGCGTCCACTTATTATCCGACAGAAATTGGCCATATTAATGAGGAAAACTGGCAAGATTTAATGGGTAGCAACCTCAAAGCACCAATGTTTTTGGCGCAAGCCGCCGCGGCTGAGCTGCGCAAAAATCACGGCTGCATTGTGAACATTACCGATATGCATATAGAACGCCCGAAGAAAAACTATGTGGTTTACAGCGTGGCTAAAGCAGGTTTAGTGACACTCACCAAATCGCTCGCGCAAGAGCTTTCGCCAGAAGTACGCGTCAATGCGGTCGCGCCTGGCCCTGTACAATGGCCCGAAAATAACCCGCAATTTGACGAAGTGTATCGCCAACGTGTAATTTCGCAAACCTTGCTAAAACGTGTCGGTGAAGCGACTGACATTGCCAAAGCGGTGAAATTTTTAATTTATGATGCGCCATTTATTACTGGCCACGTACTGGCGGTGGATGGCGGCAGGAGTTTGAACTTATAATTCAATACATATGATAAAACACCTACCAGAAAACCATTCCAACAATTTCATCAAATTGAGAAATAGCCTAATCTCGTCTACGGGCAAGGCCATTGGCGATTACAACATGATTGAAGATGGCGACACCGTGTTGGTGTGCATGAGTGGCGGCAAAGATAGTTACACCATGTTGATGATGTTGCTGGCGTTGCAAGAGCGCGCGCCGATTGCCTTTAAACTTATCGCGATGAATTTAGACCAAAAGCAGCCGAATTTTCCTGCACATATTTTGCCTGACTATTTTAAAAACTTAGGTGTAGATTACCGCATTGTTGAAGCCGATACTTATTCGGTTGTGAAAGAGAAAATCCCCGAAGGCGCGACGACGTGTAGCTTATGTAGCCGCTTGCGGCGCGGCATTATTTACACCACCGCAAAACAGCTGGGGGCTAACAAAATAGCGCTTGGGCATCACCGTGACGACATTGTAGAAACGCTGTTTTTGAACATGTTTTTTGGCGCAAAAATGAAAGCGATGCCACCCAAACTCGCTACCAATGACAAACAAAATGTAGTGATTCGCCCTTTAGCATATTGCAGCGAGAAAGATATTGCGAGCTATGCGCGGCAAATGGAGTTTCCGATAATCCCTTGTGATTTATGTAGTGAGCATCGTTACCGCCCCCGGTTCGATTCCCGCGCCGTGGCTCCATAGCGAAATCGGTCGGGTGGGTGCGCTTG
>JANNFN010000187.1:0-20332 GCA_031379885.1 Methylotenera sp. | reverse complement strand
ATTTCTAATTGATAAACAATCACGTGGTTGCGACCCGCATTTTTGGCAAGATACATGGCTTTATCTGCGTGATTTAGCAAATCTTCAACTGTGGCGCCATGTTCCGCAACGCCAAAACTTGCAGTGAGTGATAATGCGTTGTTGTCGGCAAGCGCGATTGTTGAAGACATCATCATTTGTTTCAGTAGATTCGCTATCTCGGCCGCTTCTTTGCCTGTAGTATTAGGTAGTAACACAGCAAACTCTTCCCCCCCAAATCGGCATGGCAAATCAGAATCACGCAAGTTGGTTTTGATTAATCGCGCAAAATTGCGTAAGGCAATGTCACCAGCGGCGTGGCCGTAACTATCATTAATTTTTTTAAAATGGTCAATATCCAACATTAATGCGCTAATGGGCTCATGGTTTCGCTTGCAATAGGCAAATAGCAAACCAGCTTTATCAAAAAATGCACGACGATTATTAAGTCCTGTTAAAGCATCGGTGCTTGCCAAAGCTTCGGCATGTTTTTTTGCTTGCTCCAAATCATAAGCAAGCTCTAAATTGCCATTGAATGTTTTTTGTAACAACACGCTGGTAATCATGCAAGAAACATACATACAGCATGCCGCAACACCCACCCAAAACGTTTCTTCGTGACCCAAGGTGAGTAGCACAATAATCATAGGGATTAATGCCAGCGAAATGGTCGCCATTTGTAGATAGCGCAATGGGCTATACCACGAGATTGCTGCGCCAGCTAAGCCAATGGAGAATGTGTTTAATATAAATACGGCGCTTAAGTTATCTTTAGGCATAATCAAAATTAGCCCTGCGCTCCAAGACAAAAATACCACCAAAAGGCTTATTGCATAAGGCTTTTCCCATTTAAGTACGGCATCTGCTTGTGGCTTTTCGTGCTGAAATTTAGTGATAAGTAAGATGCGCATGCAGGCAAAGAAAAGGGTCGCTGCGAGCCAGATGATTAAGTGTTGATGGTTGGCGCTAGACCATAATGCCGCCACCAAAAAAAATCCCGCTACACCACTTAACACAACAGGAATTAAGCTATGTAGATATAGCAGTTTAATTTTTTCAATGTGAATATTTTTTTGTTTGTCTTCCATTGCGCAGAGCCAATCTAACAACGTGCAATTTAAAGATAGCAAAACAGGTACGGGTGCTAGTGAAGAGTGTAACACAAGATAATTACAGAATGAAAAAACTGAGAACAAGACCAATGTTGTAGTGTTGGCATATAAATTAATGCGCTAAAATAGGCGCATTCGTTAAATGAAAGCATGCAATGCCAGTTAATTTATCTGCCCCAGAAGCCGCATCCCTACTGCCTGTCAGAGGCGTTAATTTAGGCTTTGCCAAAGCGCATGTGCGTAAACCAGATCGTAAAGATGTGCTGGTGATGACATTGGCGGAAGGTAGCCGTGTCGCTGGCGTGTTTACAAAAAATCGTTTCTGCGCTGCACCTGTGATTTTATGTAAGGAATTTTTGGCACAACACACAGGTATCAGAACGCTATTGGTTAATACAGGTTGCGCCAATGCAGGCACTGGTGAAGATGGTTTAGACCGTGCCAAACAAAGCTGTGAAGCTTTGGGTAACTTATTGAATATCAGTGCGAATCAGGTGCTACCATTTTCAACAGGGGTAATTTTAGAGCCTTTACCAATCGACAAAGTCATTGCTGGGTTGCCAGCGGCGATTGAAAACCTAAAAGAAGATAATTGGTTAAATGCAGCCGAAGCAATTATGACGACAGATATTGTCGCTAAAGGAACCTCTCGTCGCTTAGAGCTTGGCGGCAAGCAAGTCACAATTACTGGCATCAGCAAAGGTAGTGGCATGATTCATCCCAACATGGCGACTATGCTTGGTTACATTGCGACGGATGCCGCGGTTAGCCAATCAGCACTTGAAAGTATGATTCATTTTGCGGTGAATAAATCGTTTAATTGCATCACAGTAGATGGCGACACTTCGACCAATGACAGCTTGATTATGATGGCGACAAACAAAGCTGGAAATGCGGAGATAACAGAAGATAGCAGCGAATTTTCGTTATTATGCGACAAGTTAACAGAAGTTGCGATTGAGTTGGCACAAGCAATTGTGCGTGATGGTGAAGGTGCGACCAAGTTTATGACGGTGACCGTTGAAGGCGGTAAGAGCGAGGCGGAGTGCCGCAAAGTAGCCTATGCCATTGCACATTCGCCATTGATTAAAACCGCTTTTTTTGCCTCAGACCCTAATTTAGGGCGCATACTGGCTGCCATTGGCTATGCTGGCATTGATGATTTAAATGTCGATAATTTAGAGCTATATTTGGGGGGCGTTTTGGTTGCCGAAAAAGGCGGCAGAGCCGCTTCATATAGAGAAGAACAAGGCGCTGCGATTATGCAGGAATCGGACATTTTAGTGCGTGTTGCATTAAATCGCGGCAAAGAAAACATCACCATTTGGACTTGTGATTTTAGTTACGATTACGTGAAAATTAATGCCGACTATAGAAGTTAAAAGTAGGGAAGCTAAAGGAGCTACAACATGATGTACAAAGGTAGCTGTCATTGTGGCCAAATTGCTTTCGAAGTAGAAGGTGATTTAGAGCAGGTTATTCAATGCAACTGTTCAATATGCAGCAAACGCGGCTCTCTACTTTGGTTTGTGCCACATGCCAATTTTAATCTACTTACGCCCATGGAAAATTATGCAACTTACACCTTTAATAAACATAAAATTAAACATCACTTTTGTCCAAAATGTGGCTGCGCGCCTTTTGGCGAGGGCGTAAATCCAAAAGGTGAAGATATTGCTGCTATCAATACACGATGCTTGGATGAGCTAGATATATCGGCAGTTAAGGTAAGAAACTTTGATGGCCGAAAACTTTAAGCGTGTTGATTGCTTTGTAAAATGATTGTCGATGTAGCAGTTGCTATTTTGCAGCGTAAAAAAGAGGGTGGCCAAAGTGAGTTTTTGCTGGCAAGTCGGCCGCAAGGAAAAGGCTGGGCCGGCTGGTGGGAGTTTCCTGGAGGAAAGATTGAAGTGGGCGAGAGCGCTGAACACGCGCTGGCGCGAGAGTTAAAAGAAGAGTTAGGCATTAAGCCAACCACCACGCAGCAATGGATTACGCGTCTTTTTGATTATCCCGCGACCAATGATTCGCCTACTAAAACGGTAAACTTACATTTTTATTTTGTGGATGCATGGGAAGGAGAGCTGACGCCGCGAGAGAATCAGGAGCTAAGTTGGCAAAGCGCAGAGGAATTAACTGTTGCACCAGTTTTACCTGCTAATGTACCTATTATCAAAGCGCTTGCATTACCGCCAGTTTATGTGATTACTAACTTGGCAGAACTGGGTGAACAGGTTTTTTTTGCCACTTTAAAAAACCAATTAGATAGGGGTTTAAGGCTAATTCAAGTGCGCGAAAAACAGCTTTCAAAAGATCAATTCATGAAATTTGCTGCTCAAGTCATTGAGCTTGCCCAGCCTTATGGTGCGAAAGTATTGATAAGTGAAGATATTGGGCTGGCTCGAGAATTAGGCGCACATGGGGTGCATTTGCCAAGCCAAGCTTTACTGATACTTAAAATGAAACCAGCGGGTTTGCTGATCACAGCATCCTGCCACAATGTAACGGAATTAGCGCATGCACAATTACTAAATTTGGATTTTGTGGTGTTATCGCCAGTTAAATCGACTCTCAGTCACCCTGAAGCAGAGCCATTGGGTTGGCAAAAGTTTGCAGAATTAGCAAAAAATATTACGTTGCCAATTTATGCCTTAGGCGGGATGTCCCTTAATGATTTACCCGTGGCTTTGTCATACGGTGCGCGCGGCATCGCTTTTCAGCGCAGCGTGGTGGCTAATTCGCTTCTTTAATCGGTAGCGTGATATTTTGGTGCGTAATTTCATTGGCCTTGTTTTTAAAGCACAGTTTGAAAGTCACTTTTTCACCGACTTTTAGGGAGCTTTTTAAGTCAAACAACATCAAATGAAAGCCGCCAGGAGCAAGCCTTTCTGGCTTACCAGCTTTAATCGGCAACTCCTCTAGCATGCGCATTTTCATTACATTATTTTCCATACGCATACTGTGAATTTCTACCGAGCCAGCAGCTGGGGTTTCTACAAATACGAGTGTGCTGTCTTGTGGGCTATTAAGTGTCATGTAAGCTGCACCAACGCTTTGTCCTGGTGCGTTCGCACGTACCCAAGCTTCCGTAATCGTGACATCTGCTTGCGTGCTGCAAGCTACAAATAAGCAGGCTAAAGTAAGTAATTTTAAAGTTTTTATCATTCAGTTTTAACTCGGTAAAGGTTGTAAATAATTTGCAGTGGCAATTGAGACAAGCAAAAAGCTTAAAAATTCAGGTAAGGATTACTCTCATCTAATTCATCAAGTTCATCTAACGTGGGGTTAACTGGAATTTTATAGTTCTCATTCGCCCAATCGCCCAAATCAATCATTTTGCAGCGTTCGCTACAAAATGGCCTAAAGGCATTGTTGCTGCTATATTCTGATTGTTTTTTACAATTGGGACAAGTGACTAAACGAGGTTTAACAGTGGACATTTACTATTATTTACAGATTACATAAGGTCATGTTGAATTCAATATCGTGTTCGCATTGCTTAGGTTTTTGCACAAAATCTAGCGCAGAAAACCGTACATTAATAGCGTATTTGTTGGCGCTTACTTCTGGAAAGCACGGGCAGTTATCGTCCACTTTAATAATTAGCATTTGCGCTGGTTTGGCACCACCGAGCATTTGCTGATAAAAGCCATTGTGCGCAGTCAGTTTTATGGCAGTATCGCTGCCGCGTAATATTCGTAATATGACTTTAATCGCATCATACATAGGTATTAATCGTGCAAGCCAACCATCAAAATCGCTTTTACGACGACCTGATTCAAGCCCAAGCCAATGATGATAAGATGGTAAATCAAATTGGCATACACCACCAGGAATGCCAGTGCGTTGCTTGATGCTCATTAGCCAATCATTTTCGCGTAAGTGCTGACCAAACTTTGAGCCATCAGTACGTAAAGCTGTTGAGCAAGCACCCACTTCTTTAAGAATTTTATCTAAGATTTTTTCGGCAATCACTGGGTTGCCACGTAGATTCTGCATGGTAAGTCTTTGCCTATCCAGCTCTTGCACTAAATCCATCTTCAGATCCGCACGATCTACAATATCTAACAATTGCAAAAGTGAAATAAGTGCGCTGTGATGATTATGTTGTGTGCCAGACTCTACGTTTAGCAGAATTTTGCTAAACAAATCCTCCAATCGCAGAAAAGTGCGAATGCGCTCATTAAATGGATATTCGTAGCTAGGCATGACGCAATAAATCCGTCAACTTATAATAATAAATTGAGGTGAATTATCAGGTAGTTTTGCTAACTATGCAAGTATTAAGGTATTTTTGGTGAGTTTCTAATATTTTTTCGCGCAAATTTTCAACATTTTCGTTGTTTTCAATCACATCATGCGCTAGCAATAATTGTTTTTTGCGCGGCGTTTGCGTGCGGATAATTTTTTTTATTTCAGATGTTGATAATTGACTACGTTTTTTAACACGTTCAATTTGCGTTTTTTCTTCACAATCAATTAATAAAATTCGGTTAACATGTGGCGCATAGCGCGGGCTTTCAAATAGCAAAGGAATCGCCAATATTTGATAAGGTGCGTTAGCGTGTAGTTGTAATTGTTTCAACGCTTCATCATAAATTGCAGGGTGCAAAATTGCGTTTAATTTGGCGCGCGCAGTGGCATCGTTAAATACCAAATCACGCATGGCAGCGCGATTTAATGCGCCTTCTGAAGTGATGTATTGACTACCAAAACTAGCTTTAATTTCGTTTACTATTGGCTGGTTCGCCGCGGTGAGCTGATGTGAAATTTCATCTACATCGGTGACTGGCACGCCAAGCGCAGCAAAAAAGTTTGCAGCGGTGGATTTTCCGCTACCGATGCCGCCTGTGAGCGCAACCACATACATTATACAAGGTAAAAACTAGCCAATTGTTTGCCGAAAAACAGCGCTGCAATGCCGCCCAGCGCTAAGAATGGCCCAAATGGAATCGCCGTGCCGCCAGTTTTGCCTTTGAACACAATCATGCTAATGCCAATCACAGCGCCCACTACCGAGCTTAGCAAGATAACGGCAGGCAGCAGTTGCCAGCCAAACCAAGCGCCGATTGCGCCCAGCAATTTAAAATCGCCATAACCCATGCCTTCTTTGCCAGTGACTAGTTTAAATGCCCAATACACAGCCCATAAAATAAGGTAACCAAAAACCGCACCAAGTACGGCAGATTTTAGGTCAGTGAAACCGCCGTTGAAATTAAACAGCAGCCCTAGCCACAACAAAGGTAGCGTAATGTCGTCGGGCAATAATTGCGTGTCGAAATCGATAAACGTTAGCGCGATGAGCGCAAACACAAAAATAAACGCAAATAAAGCAGAATAAGTGTAGCCATATTTGTAAGCGACTGCGCCAATAAGCGCGCCAGTTAAGGCTTCCACCAATGGGTAACGCATACTAATTTTTGCTTTGCAGTCTTTGCATTTGCCGCCTAACATTAAGTAGCTAATGATGGGAATATTCTCTAAAGCGGTAATTTCATGTCCGCAACTAGGGCAAGCCGAGCGTGGCGTGACGATGGTATATTTAGTCTGTTCCGGAATATCTTTGCCCTGAAGTTCCAAACAATTTGCATGCCATTCTCGCTCCATCATCTTGGGCAATCTGTGTATCACCACATTAAGAAAACTGCCCACCATCAGCCCAAATATGACTGAAAACGTCACAAATGCAGTGGGCTCTGACCGCAATAAATCTGATAAAGGCATTAAAAAATCAAACATAACTCACCTAAATTTGGCCTAATTCAGCCTAAAAGTTGTTGTAAATTAAGCATATCATGGCATCGTTAATAAATACGTGCAACCCAGACGTAAAATTTGGTGTAAAAGTTGCTTGAAAAAGCTTAAGGTATCACCATATAGACGTTGTAACGTTGCTAGTGAAGTAAACATTAAAGTAAGTGAAATAAAGGAACCATATGACCAACCGCGATTTAACTGATAGTCAGTATTTGCAATTAAATTCAACCGAAATAGAGTTGAATAATATTAGCCATCCTGCTTGGGACGAGCCGATTATTTGCCGCGTAGAGGTCGATTTACCCGGTTGGCTTTCACAATTGGCGGGTGGAAATCATTGGGAAGTTTATGGCGAGGCAGAAGAAGAAAATTGCATCAGTTTTACCTTGCGTGAGATTTCTGTAAGTGAAAAAGTCGCAAAAACAATACCTAAACTTACTCCTCAGCTAGTACCGAAGCTTGCTGAAGTGACTTTGTATCACAATGGTTACGCGGTGGTAGATGTGGAAGGAAAGGCCTTGTTTGATGGTAGCCTAACCAACGGTACCAGCGATTGCGCGCATTTAAGCTATTTCCACGCTGAGAGTGGCGAACCCATTATTCTAAATTAGTTTTTTGTTGAAAGGGATTGAAGAGTGAGAATATTCTTAATGTTATTCGTTATGCTTTTAACATTTCAAGCCCATGCGGAAGTGTTTAAATGCAAAGATGCAAAAAATAAAATAACTTATCAAAGTAGCCCTTGCCTAACTAGCACCGTTGGTAAAGTGCGCAAGGATGCAGATATCCCAGAAGCTGATAGATTGCGTGCACAAGAACGTATAGACGGTGTGTTTGAAAGAGAAAGGCAAAGAGACGCAGCTGCAGAACGCGAAAGGCTAGCACGGCAAGAAAGTGCTAGGAAATTTGAACTTGAACAAGAAGCCAAAACAAACGAAAAGCGAAAAATGGAGTTATTAGAAAGACAAGTAATAGCGGCAGAGCAAGGAGCAATTGCTGCAAACCAAGCAAAATTTGCCGCGCAAAGAGCCGAACAAGCTGCAGAGCGCGCAAGACAGGCAGCTCAGAATCAGCCTCCGATTCAAAATCAGCGCATGCGCTGCAGACCAGACTATGCTGGTGGGTTAATTTGTGACTAGTTAGAGATTAAAAATCTCTTATTACTGCAAACTCAGCCAAATCAATCAGCGCTTGCTTATTAGCAGAGTCTGGTAAATGTGCAATAGCTTGACAACCAAGCGCAGCTTCATTTGCAGCTAATTGCCGCACATAGTTTAGCGCGTCAGTGGTTTTAACGGCAGCTAATACCGCAGGCAATTCATCCAAACCACCGTTCTTGATGGCGCTGCGAATGGTTGCGGCTTGCATCGCATCTCCGCGGTGCATGGCAATAAGTAGCGGTAAAGTTGGTTTGCCTTCACTTAAATCATCACCTAAATTTTTGCCAATGTGTGTAGCATCGCCACTTAAATCCAGCACATCATCAATTAGCTGGAACGCCGTGCCTAGACGCATGCCGTAATGCGCTAGCGCATTTTCATCAGTGCTATTCGCACCGCTAATCACCGCGCCCAAACGGGTTGCCGCTTCGAACAATTTGGCAGTTTTAAAGTGGATGACTTTTAAATAATCTTGCTCAGTCACATCCGCATTGTGGATGTTTAAAAGTTGTAGCACTTCACCTTCGGCGATAATGTTGGTGGTTTCGGCTAATATTTCCATCACGCGCATGTTTTGCAGTTTTACCATCATCTGAAACGCACGCGAATAGACAAAATCGCCAACTAATACACTGGCTGCATTGCCAAACAAGTGGTTTGCGGTACTTTTTCCGCGCCGCATTTGCGATTCATCCACCACATCGTCGTGCAGCAGAGTGGCGGTGTGAATAAATTCTACGATGGCTGCAAGTTCGTGATGAGGCGTTTTAACGCTCCCAAACATACCGCTGGAAAGCAATACCAGAGCGGGCCGTAGGCGCTTTCCGCCGCCGCTGATGATATGCTCACCAATGGTATTGATAAGCGTGACTTCTGAATAAAGAGAAGTTCGGATCACGGTATCTACTGCTTGCATGTCGGCTGCAATGAAAGTTTGAATTTTGTTTAAAGGCACTGTATGTTTAAAACTATATAAACCAATTAATGAATAGGCCTATTTTATCACAGCGGATGCTAGGCTTAAGCTGAATAAATTGTAGGTAATCGAGATAATTAGCGTTTGCAATATCCTGTAATTTAAGTATAATGCGCGATTCATTTGAACGTGTAGAAGCTAGGCTAAATCATGTACGCAGTAATTAAAACAGGTGGCAAACAATATAAAGTAGAAGCTGGTGCAACGCTTAAAGTTGAAAAACTATTGGGTGAAGTGGGTAGCAAAGTAGTTATCGACAAAGTGTTGATGATTAATGATGGCGAAAACACAACCATTGGTGCACCTTTAATTGCTGGCGCTACGGTAAACGCAACAGTGGTTTCTCATGGCCGTGCGGATAAAGTGATGATTTTTAAATTCCGCCGTCGTAAACATTACCGTAAAACACAAGGCCATCGCCAAAGTTTTACCGAGATTTTAATTAATGATGTGAATGGTAAAGGTGCAGTTGCAGCTAAACCTGCTGCAGCCGCTAAGCCAGCAGCAGCGCCAAAAGTAGCAGCTGCAAAACCGGTTGCTAAAGCCGCAAAAGCACCAGCCGCAGCAAAGCCAGCGGCAAAAAAAGCTAAAGCAGTTTAAAAAATTATATATAAGACTTAAGTATCAGACTTAAAAAGGATTAAACATGGCACACAAAAAAGCAGGTGGTAGTTCACGTAACGGTCGCGATTCACACTCACAACGCTTGGGCGTTAAAGCCTTTGGCGAAACAGTGGTTTCAGCAGGCAGCATTATCGTGCGTCAACGTGGCACTAAAATGCACGCAGGCGAAAACGTAGGCATGGGCAAAGACCACACCCTATTTGCAAAAATTGACGGTAAAGTCACTTTTGCGATTAAAGGCGCACTACGCCGCCAAATGGTCAGTATTGTTGCAGTGTAAGAATTTTTGAATAATTAAAGCCTCATCGTTTGATGGGGCTTTTTTGTTTTTGGGTTTAATGATTTAGAATGCTATCTCCGTGCTTGTAAAAGCCTTTAAGAAATTCAATATTTCAAGATGTAGCGCAAGACGCACGGAGCGCAAAAACCGGAATGTACACGTTAGTACATGAGGATTTTGAGCACCGCGCAACGTGGCGATGTGCTTGAAAGATGAATTTATAAAGGTTTTTAAATGAAGTTCATTGATGAAGCGACTATAAAAGTCTACGCGGGAGACGGCGGGAATGGTGTAGCTACGTTCCGACGCGAGAAGTATGAGCCGATGGGTGGCCCCAATGGCGGCGATGGCGGCAAAGGCGGCTCAATCTATGCGATTGCTGATCGCAACATTAATACACTGGTAGATTACCGTTACACGCGAACTTTTCGTGGGCAACGAGGTGAGAGCGGTCGCGGTGCAGAATGCTACGGCGCAAAAGGTGAAGATACGATTTTGCGCGTGCCAGTCGGTACGGTAATTTCTGATAAAGCTACCGAGCGCATGATTGTTGACTTAGCAGAGCACGGTCAAAAAGTGTTGTTGGCCAAAGGCGGCAACAACGGTTTGGGTAATGTGCATTTTAAATCTTCTATCAATCGTGCTCCACGCCAATGCACAAAGGGTGAGCAGGGCGAAGAGTTTGAGCTTTACATGGAGTTGAAAGTGTTGGCAGACGTGGGTCTGCTCGGCATGCCTAACGCAGGTAAATCTACCTTTATTCGCTCAGTTTCTGCCGCAAAACCCAAAGTGGCGGATTACCCATTTACTACGCTACACCCTAATCTAGGCGTGGTGCGGGTGGATGCTGAGCGTAGCTTTGTCATCGCTGATGTGCCAGGTTTGATTGAAGGCGCAGCAGAAGGTGCGGGGCTTGGGCACCAGTTTCTACGTCATTTAGCGCGCACTTCGCTATTATTACACTTGGTAGATATTGCGCCGTTTGATGAAGCGACCGACCCCGTGGCAGAAGCTAAAGCGATTGTGAATGAGCTTAAAAAATATGACGAAGACTTATACAACAAGCCGCGCTGGTTGGTGCTGAATAAAACTGATATGGTGCAAGATAGTGCGCAAGTGGTGAAAAAAATTCGTCAAAGATTATGGCTGGAAAGGTCGTGTATTCGCCATTTCCGCCATTAGCGGCGTGGGTTGTAAAGAGCTCACTTACGCGATTATGGATCATCTTGATGAAGTCAAAAAAGCTAAAATTGAATTAGAAAATGAGCCAGTCATTATTACAGAATAGCAAAACGCTGATTGTAAAAGTCGGCTCTAGCCTTGTTACCAACAACGGTGAAGGTTTAGACCGCGCCGCGATTGCCGCTTGGGCGGCGCAAATCAGCGAGCTTGTGAAAAATGGTAAGCAAGTTGCCTTAGTTTCCAGTGGCGCGGTGGCAGAAGGTATGCAACGCTTGGGCTGGAAAAAACGCCCAGTAGAAGTGAATGAGCTACAGGCCGCTGCCGCCGTTGGGCAAATGGGGTTGGTGCAAATGTACGAAAGCTGTTTTGCTGAGCATGGCCTGCATACCGCGCAGATACTACTCACTCACGAAGATTTGGCTGATAGAAAACGCTATTTGAATGCGCGCAGCACGCTCAAAACCTTACTCGATTTAAACGTAATACCGATTATTAATGAAAACGACACCGTAGTCACGGAAGAAATTCGTTTTGGTGACAACGATACTTTGGCTGCGCTAGTCGCAAATTTGATTGAAGCCGACGCGCTGGTGATTTTGACCGATCAACAAGGCTTGTATTCTGCTGATCCGCGCAAAGATAAAGATGCGAAGTTTATCAATTTTGAAACTGCAGGTAATTTGGCTTTAGAACAAATGGCTGGTGGCGCGGGTAGTAATGTTGGCACAGGTGGAATGCTGACTAAAATACTAGCCGCCAAACGAGCGGCCAGTAGCGGCGCGCATACTGTGATTGCATCGGGGCGCGAAAAAGACGTTTTATTGCGGCTGAGTGTGGGAGAGGCAATCGGTACGCACTTAAAAGCTACACAAATTAAAACGCTCGCCAAAAAACAATGGCTAGCCGATCATTTGCGCATGGGTGGCGCGCTGGTATTGGATGCTGGCGCGGTGAAAGTGCTAAAAACCGATGGCAAAAGTTTGTTGCCCATTGGTGTAATTAAGGTACAAGGCAGCTTTGAGCGTGGCGATGTGGTTTCTTGCGTGGATGAAAAAAACGTTGAAGTCGCACGTGGTATTGTGAATTATAATTCGCTGGAAGCGGCGCGGATTATGCGTAAAGCCAGTAGTGAGATTGAGAAAATTTTGGGTTATGTAGAGGAATCAGAGTTGATTCACCGTGATAACTTAATCATTATTTAGTTGAGAATATTGAGATGAAAAAACCATTAGTTGCCATTATTATGGGATCCGATAGCGATTGGCCGGTGATGAAAAATGCCGCACAAATGCTGGCAGATTTTGGCGTGGAATACTCAGCAGAAGTAGTTTCTGCGCATCGCACGCCCGATTTAATGTTTCAATTTGCCGAAAATGCGAAAAAAAATGGTTATCAAGTCATTATCGCAGGCGCAGGTGGCGCGGCCCATTTGCCGGGCATGGTGGCGTCAAAAACCACGCTGCCTGTACTCGGCGTACCAGTACCAACTAAACATTTAGCAGGTCAAGATTCACTGCTTTCTATCGTGCAGATGCCGAAAGGGATTCCTGTGGCAACCTTTGCCATTGGTGAGGCGGGTGCGGCTAACGCTGGCTTGTTTGCGGTATCTATTTTGGCGAACCACGATGCAGAGTTGGCTAAAAAGTTGGTGCAATTTCGCAAAAATTTATCTGATAAAGTAAGCAACATGACTTTAAGTGAGAAGCCATGACAGCAAGGCATGTAATCACGGCGCCAGCTATGTTGGGCATGCTAGGCGGCGGTCAACTAGGCCGTTTTTTTGTGATTGCTGCGCATGAGTTAGGTTACCAAGTTACGGTGCTCGACCCCGATAAAAACAGCCCTGCAGGCAAGATTGCCGATGTGCATATTTGCGCAAATTTTGATGATGCAGCTGCACTAAAACAAATGGCAAAAACCTGCGCAGCCGTGACTACGGAGTTTGAAAATGTACCTGCAAAATCGCTAGAAACGTTAGCGCTTACTACTACCGTTAGACCTTCTGCTAATTGCGTAGCGATTGCGCAGCATCGCGTATTAGAGAAAAAATTTATTAAAGATGCAGGTCTGCCAGTCGCGCCCTTTGTGGTGATTAATAGTGCGAAAGATTTGCCTGACGACACTAGCGAATTGTATCCTGCAATCTTAAAAGTCGCGCGTTTTGGCTACGATGGTAAAGGTCAGGCACGCGTAAAAAATCAAGCTGAAGCGCAAAAAGCCTTAACCGATTTTAATCTAGAAACATGTGTGTTAGAACAAATGCTGGCGTTGGATTTGGAAGTTTCTGTAGTGCTAGCGCGCGATGCTCAGGGTAATATTGCCGCTTTTCCGACTGCGGAAAATAGTCACCTTAATGGAATACTCGATATTAGCATTGCGCCAGCACGTTGCAGCACAGTGTTAAAAGCCAATGCGCAAGCGCTAGCCAAAAAACTCGCAGAAAAGTTGGATTACGTTGGCGTGCTAGGTGTGGAATTTTTTGTTGTTGGCAAGCAATTATTAGTCAACGAAATCGCGCCACGCCCACATAACTCGGGCCATTACACCATTGACGCTTGCGTGACCAATCAATTTGAGCAGCAAGTACGTGTGATGACGGGCTTGCCACTAGGCAACCCAGACTTACATAACCATGCAGTGATGGTGAATATTTTAGGTGATAGTTGGTTTTCTGCAGCGAAAAATAATGCTCTCGAACCCGCGTGGATATTGGCCTGCAGCCATGCCAATTTAAAGCTACATTTATATGGAAAACACGAACCGCGTATAGGTCGCAAAATGGGACATTTCACGGTGATTGGACAAAACGCAAAAAATGTTCTTAACACTGCGAAAATTGCGCGCAGTGAGCTACATATTGGCGAAAGTTAACTATAGATTTAGATAATAAAAAAGCCTCGCATTGCGAGGCTTTTTTATTGTTAATTAAGTACTAAAAACGCATTACTTAGCAGCTTTTGGCTTCGCGGCTGCTTTAGGTTTTGCTGCGGCCTTTGGCGCTACGGCTTTCGCTGGTGCAGCCTTGGCTTTTGGCGCTGCTTTCGCTTTTGGTGCGACTTTTTTAGCCAACATCACAGGCGCATCGCCTTTTAAGGCTTTAATCGCGGCAGTTAAACGGCTTTTATGACGTGCTGCTTTATTTTTATGGATGATTTTTTTATCCGCAATACGGTCAATCACGCTGACGTTTTCTTGATAAGTCGCCATCGCAGCGGCTTTATCTCCAGCCTCAATCGATTTAATCACTTTTTTAATTGCAGTACGCAAAGTTGAGCGCAATGACGCGTTGTGTGCGTTTACTTTAACGGATTGACGCGCGCGTTTGCGTGCTTGTGCGGTATTTGCCATGTGTTGTTTATCCTAATGCTTTATCGGTATTAATACGAAGCCGCGTATATTAGTGTTTTTTGCATGTTATTGCAAGTAAATTTACACGCTTTAAAGTAAAAATAGCTTGGCTGAAAATAGCGCTTGCGGCATGCTAAAATCATAGTTGTTCAACTAACGCATTCAAATAATTAATGAATTTACTCAACGCCTTAGCAAAAGTCGGCAGCATGACGTTTATCTCGCGCATTTTAGGTTTTGTGCGCGATACGCTTATTGCGCGAATTTTTGGTGCAGGCATGCTCACAGATGCGTTTTTTGTGGCGTTCAAAATCCCCAATTTATTGCGTAGAATCTCTGCGGAAGGCGCATTTTCACAGGCTTTCGTGCCAATCCTGGCAGAGTATAAAAATCAGCGCACGCACGAAGAAACGCATGCGCTAATTAACCACGTGGCGACCTTGCTTGGCTTATTTTTGGTGGCAGTCACCATCATTGGCATGCTCGCTGCGCCTTGGGTGGTGCAGATTAGCGCACCAGGCTTTGCGGCCGATAAAGCCAAATTTGATTTAACGGTGGAACTACTTCGCATTACGTTCCCGTACATATTTTTTATTTCGCTTGTGTCGCTAGCAGGCGGAGTGCTCAACACTTACGGCAATTTCTCGGTACCCGCATTTACGCCAGTTTGGCTGAATCTGTCGTTTATCGCCGCAGCTTTGTTAGCAGCGCCTTATTTCGATCATTCCATTAAAGTGTTGGCTTGGGCAGTGTTTGTGGGCGGAGTTTTGCAATTACTATATCAAATTCCTTATTTGCTCAAAATCGGTTTAATTCCGCGTTACAGTTTAAATCTCCAGGATGAAGGTGTTTGGCGCATTTTAAAGCTGATGGGACCTGCGGTGTTCGGCGTTTCTATCGCGCAGATTTCATTGCTGATTAACACTATTTTCGCTTCGTATTTGGCCACAGGTAGCGTTTCATGGTTGTATTATGCTGACCGTTTAATGGAATTCCCCACTGGCGTGATGGGCGTGGCGCTCGGCACGATTTTACTGCCGAGTTTATCTAAAAGTTACGCTGATAAAGCCGATGGCGAATACTCGAAACTGCTCGATTGGGGCTTGCGCCTCACCTTGATTTTGGCGCTTCCTGCAGCTGTGGCGCTAGCAGTGCTTGCGGTGCCGTTGGTGACGGGCTTATTTCATTATGGCAAATTTAGCGAGCTTGATGTGGAAATGACGCGCCAAGCACTAATGGCCTATAGTTTGGGCTTGCTAGGGTTGATTTTAGTAAAAGTGCTAGCACCTGCGTTTTATTCGCGCCAAAACATTAAAACGCCCGTCAAAATCGCGATTATTACGCTTTGTTCAACACAAATTATGAATTTAATTTTTGTATTTGGTATAGATTTAAAACATGCTGGCTTGGCGTTATCTATCGGCTTGGGGGCTTGCATGAATGCTGGCCTACTTTATTACTATCTGCGCAAAGCTAATGTTTACCAACCTCAAGCTGGCTGGTTAATGTTCATGGCAAAACTAGTCGTGGCAGTCATTTCCATGGCATTAGCTTTGCATTACGCGGCTGGCAGCAATGCGACTTGGTTAGCGTATAAATTGATGCCTAAGTTGATTCATTTAACTGGCTTGTTGGTGTTGGGTTCGGCAACTTACTTTCTCGCATTATGGTTAATGGGTATTCGCGTTAAAGATTTTATGCACCGAACGACACTTTAAATTTACATGCAAGTTTTCCGCCATTTACCTACTGTAAAACCATCGCCATTAGTGCTTGCCATTGGTAATTTCGATGGCATGCATTTAGGCCATCAAGCCTTGTTGAGCCGCGTAATTGAGGTTGCAAATGCTAAAAACATAATGCCGGCGGTAATGACGTTCGAGCCACATCCGCGTGAGTTTTTTACGCCTTTAAATGCGCCGGAACGGCTGAGTAATTTACGTGAGAAATTAGAGCGATTTGAAGCCATTGGTGTAAAAAAAGTGTATGTCTGCGCTTTTAACAAAGAATTTGCTGCAATTACCGCACAAGATTTCATGCAAACTATTTTGCGAGAAAAATTAAATGTAAGCTCGATATTAGTGGGTGAAGATTTTAAATTCGGTGCAAAGCGTGCGGGTACTGTTGCCGATTTTAAAGTGAATGGCTTTGATTTAATTAGTCTGCCGCAGATCAGTTTTGAAGGTGAACGTGTCTCAAGCACGCGTGTGCGGAGCGCGCTGGCAAATGGCGATTTAAATTTAACTAATCAACTGCTTGGACGTAATTACAGCATTAGCGGCAAAGTCGTGCATGGCGCGGCGCGCGGGCGGCAATTGGGTTTCCCCACTGCCAATATTCATATGCGGCACGAGCGACCAGCTTTAACCGGTGTTTATGCGGTAAAATTGGACGGTTTGAATGGCGTGGCTAATTTAGGCGTGCGCCCAACCATAGCTGGCGTTCCAAAATTATTGTTAGAGGTGCATGTGCTTGATTTTAATGGTAATTTATATGGAAAGCATGTGCATGTAGAATTTATGCAAAAAATTCGCGAAGAACAAAAGTTTGCTAGCTTAGATGCGCTAAAAGCGCAAATTGCAGCTGATATTGTGGTGGCGAGACAGTATTTTAATAAATAAGACTTTAAGAAGTAAGAAATGACTGACGAAACAAACAAAGAACAAAATAAATACAAAATCAATCAGCCTGAAACGCCTTTCCCTATGCGTGGAGATTTGGCGAAGCGCGAGCCTGCTTGGTTAAAGCAATGGCAAGACAAAAAACTGTACCAAAGAATTAGAAAAGCGCGCAAAGGCGCTAAAAAATTCATTTTGCACGATGGCCCCCCGTATGCGAATGGCGATATTCACATCGGTCATGCAGTGAATAAAATCTTAAAAGATATCATTGTAAAATCTAAAACTATGAGCGGTTTTGATGCGCCATATGTGCCGGGCTGGGATTGCCACGGCTTGCCGATTGAGTTGGTGGTGGAAAAGGCGCACGGAAAAAATATTGAGCCCGCCAAGTTTCGCGAGCTTTGCCGCGCTTACGCTTCGGAACAAGTAGAAAAACAAAAGAAAGATTTTATCCGCCTCGGCGTATTGGGCGATTGGGACAATCCTTATCTGACGATGGATTTTAAAACCGAGGCCGACATTATGCGCGCGCTCGGCAAAATTTACGAAAACGGCTATTTGTACCAAGGCAGCAAACCTGTGCATTGGTGCGTCGATTGTAGTTCTGCGCTGGCTGAAGCAGAAGTGGAATATGAAGATGTGAATTCGCCCGCGATTGATGTGGGGTTTGCAATTTGTGATAGACAAAAGTTGAAATCTGCATTTGCATTAGGGCAATCGGAACTTCCTAACAAACGAATGTATGTTGCTATTTGGACAACAACACCTTGGACTTTGCCAGCAAATCAGGCAGTTTCCGTTCACCCTGATGTTTCCTATATTTTGTATGACACAGGGGATTATCTAGTTGTTTTAGCTGAAGATTTAGCTGGAGATTGCCTGTCAAGATATGGAAAAACAGGTACATCAATCGGAATAGTATGCAAAGGTAGCGATCTGAATGGGATGAGGCTGCAGCATCCTTTTGATGATAGAGAAGTGCCAATCATCTGCGGTGACCACGTTACCACAGACGCAGGTACAGGCTTAGTCCACACCGCAGCTGCTCACGGTAACGATGACTGGCTGGTGATGCGTGCTAACTTCCCAAATGAAAAACCACGTATTTTAATGGGTGGCGATGGTAAGTTCTTTAATAGTGACTTAGTTGAGTTTGAGGCGATTCGTGGCCTTAGTCGTCAAGAAGCTAATAAAGTTATTTTAGCGAAGATGCAAGAAAATGGCACTTTGCTGGCCAGCGCGCGGATGAATCACAGCTTCCCACATTGCTGGCGCCATAAAACGCCACTCATGCAACTCGCGACGCATCAATGGTTTGTTGGTATGCAGCAAGAGGATGCGGTTGGAATCAGTTTGCGTGAGTATGCCAATAAAGCAGTGGATGCCACCGAGTTCTTCCCTGCTTGGGGCCGCGCGCGACTTGAGGCGATGATTAAAAATCGCCCTGATTGGTGTGTATCGCGCCAGCGTAATTGGGGCGTGCCGATGCCGTTTTTTGTGCACAAAGAAACGGGTGAGCCGCATCCGCAAACAGCGGATTTGCTAGAAGCGGCTGCGTTATTGGTAGAAAAAAGTGGTGTTGAAGCATGGTTTAGTTTGGATGAAAGCGCATTCCTGCAAGCCAATACCGGTGCGGCTTCCAGAGCATTAAATAGTCAATATAAAAAGGTCACTTATACCTTAGATGTTTGTTTTGATTCTGGCACTACGCACGCGGCGGTGCTCAAAAAAAGACCAGAGCTCAATTATCCAGCCGATATGTATTTAGAAGGTTCAGATCAGCATCGTGGCTGGTTTCAAAGCTCATTATTAACAGGTTGCGCCATCGATGGTCGCGCGCCTTACGAAGCCTTGCTGACACACGGTTTTGTGGTGGATGGTAGCGGCCACAAAATGAGCAAATCTAAAGGCAACGTGATTGCGCCGCAAAAGGTGATGGATACTTATGGCGCGGATATTCTGCGCTTATGGGTCGCCTCCACTGATTACTCTGGTGAGCTGACTATTTCGGATGAAATCTTGAAACGCGTCGCCGATAGTTATCGAAAAATCCGCAATACTTGCAAATTTTTACTGGCAAATTTGGCCGATTTTGATGCGAATAAAGATTTATTGCCAGTGGACGAGTGGCTAGAAATTGACCGTTACGCGCTGCATTTAACACATCAGCTACAAGAAGAAATAGCGACGAAAAAAGATGAGTATGGTAATGATATTTCATACTATGGGAAGTATGAATTTCACTTGGCGGTACAAAAGTTAGTGAGTTTCTGTTCGGATGACTTAGGCAGTTTTTATCTCGATATTCTAAAAGATAGGCTTTATACCAGTGGCGAAAATTCGCCCGCCCGCCGCGCTGCGCAAAGCGCGTTGTACCATATTACGCACACGTTTATGCGCTTAATCGCGCCGATTTTAAGCTTTACTGCGGATGAAATATGGCAAACTTTAGCGCTTGGAGAAGACGAAAGTGTGTTTGAAGATGTTTGGTACAACTTGCCTGAGCATGGGTTGAGCGAAATAGAAATATTAGCGTGGGAAAATGTAATCAATGTACGAGAGCTTGCGAATAAAGCTATAGAGGATAAGCGAGTTCAAGGTTTGGTAGGGTCTTCATTACAAGCTGAAATTTATATTTTTGCCGAGGGCGAAATTTTGAATTCACTTTTAAGGCTTAAAGATGATTTGCGTTTTGTTTTTATAACATCACAGGCTACTGTAGCTCAAAGAGATTCAAATAAACAACCCACGCCGTTAATGTTTAACGTGAGTCCGAGTACTCACAAAAAATGCGACCGCTGTTGGCATTACCTCGCCGATGTTGGTTTGCATGTCGACCACCCAACAATTTGCGGACGTTGCGTGAGCAATTTATTCGGTGCTGGCGAAGTGCGCAAATATGCTTAAGTGGTTTAGTATTAGCGCGCTTGTGATTGCGCTTGATTTATATACGAAGTACTTGATTGAAGCCGCTTTTCAATTTGGCGAGCAACTCAAAATCACTGCATTTTTCGATTTAGTACGCTATCACAACCAAGGTGCAGCGTTTGGTTTTTTGAATGATGCGGGCGGTTGGCAAAAGTGGTTTTTTACAGCTATATCAATCACTGCGGCGGTAGTGATTACTTACTTAATAAAAAAACATAGCGAACAAAAACTTTTTTGCTTTGGCTTGGCTTTGGTATTGGGCGGTGCGTTAGGTAATTTGTATGACAGAGTCACGCTGGGTTATGTGGTGGATTTTTTAAATTTCC
>JANNFN010000178.1:0-2039 GCA_031379885.1 Methylotenera sp. | reverse complement strand
CAACGAGATGCTCAAAACCTTACAAGAGCGCAAACGTTTTTCAGATTTTGTCGTACATTTTACGGACGAGCAAGGTAAGTTGGCGTATTTACGTGTTTCTGGTAAACCAGTATTTAGCAATAGAGGCGGTTTTATTGGTTACCGGGGGGTTGGTCGCGATGTGACTGAAATGATGGCGCTTAATCGTCGCGTAGAGTTTTTGGCGTCGCATGACGAATTGACTGGCTTGCCAAATCGAAGCCTGTTTAGGCAGCGCTTAGAACATGCCATTGCAAAGGCAGAGCGGACAAGCCAACAAGTTTTATTATTGTTTTTCGATTTGGATCATTTTAAGTTAGTCAACGATACACTTGGACATGAGGCTGGCGATCAACTGTTGATGATGGCAACCAAGCGCATTGCAGAAAAAGCACGTGCAACTGATGCTCTATGTAGGCTAGGTGGCGATGAGTTTGTGATGGTGATGGAAGGAGCATCACCGCAAGATGGGCATAGATTGGTTAGGGATATTATTGCTGCATTTTCAACGCCTTTTGAGATACAAAAACAAAAGGTATATTGCACGACGAGTATTGGTGTGAGTGTGTATCCAGATGACACAATAGACCCACAAACTTTGGTGGTTTATGCTGATTTGGCTATGTATCGCGCTAAACAGAACGGACGAAATGATTTCGAGTTTTATACCAGCAACCTTAATTTTATCGCACATCAGTGGTTGGATATGGAAAATGGCATTCGTCATGCATTAAAAGAAGATCAGTTCTTTGTGGTATTCCAACCGCAAGTGGAAAATGAAAAAAATAAATTGGTTGGCATGGAGGTTTTACTCAGATGGAGGCATCCTGAGCGTGGCTTAATACCGCCACTGGAGTTTATTAAAATCGCTGAGCAATCATCACTCATCAATCAAATAGGTGAGTTTGTGTTAGAAGAAACTTGTAAGCAAATGCGTACTTGGTTAGACAAAGGGTTAAGTGTGCCTCGTGTTTCTGTCAATATTTCAGCTCGGCATTTGCGCTCAGAAACTTTAGTTAAGATGTTAAACTCGGTCACTTCCAAGCATGGTATTTCGCCCGAAATGCTATGTATTGAAATTACCGAACACGCCTTGTTAGAAGAGGGTGACACGGTTAAGAAAAATATGCGCTTAATTAAAGAGGCGGGATTCAGTATCTCTTTAGATGATTTTGGCATGGGACATTCGTCATTGCTATACCTTAAACGCTGGGCGGTAGATGAAGTAAAAATAGATCGGACATTTGTAGATGGATTGGTGAACAGTGCGGAAGATCGCGTGATTGTAAAAGCGATTGTTGCACTGGGCGACGCTCTAAGCCTACAGTTGGTGGGTGAGGGCGTGGAAAACCAAATGCAAGCAGATATATTAGCAGCAAGCGGTTGTAGGAATGTACAAGGCTACTTTTACTCACCTCCGATTGAGGCAAAAGAGATGGAAACTTGGCTTAAAAAATAGCCGATTATTTACTAAATCTCAAGCCACCCAGCAAAGCAGCTACTGGAGCTTTGCGATTAATATTAGAGATGTTTTTTGTATTGTCAGCATTATTTTTGGTCGGTTCGTAAGGCTTATCAAACCACGGGTCTGCTGAAGGTTTACGCTTGTGGGGCGAGGGCTTAGCTGGAGGTTTTGATCTGTTTGATTCAATCACATCATCAGAAATTTTTGCTATGGACTCACGTGTAGCGTGATGTGCTGGTTTACGAGCACTGGCTACCACTTCAGCTTTTTCTTTATCAATCGTGCGTTTTATTAGCTTTTCAATTTCGCTTAGATATTTTTCTTCATCCTCACAAACTAAGGAAATAGCCACACCACTAGCACCAGCGCGGCCAGTACGCCCAATACGATGCACATAGTCTTCTGGTGCACTAGGTATTTCATAGTTAATCACCATTGGCAAATCACTAATATCCAAGCCACGCGCAGCCACATCGGTGGCTATTAGCGCAGTAATTTTACCTGCTTTAAATGCGTCTAATGCTTCTAGGCGTTCTTTTTGGCTTTTATCGCCATG
>JANNFN010000147.1:0-16148 GCA_031379885.1 Methylotenera sp. | reverse complement strand
GACAACTTTTTTCACAAAAAAAGGCTGTCTTACGGCAGCCTTTTTAATTATTAACGTAAATGTTAATTATTTGTTCATTACGTACATTGTAACTTCAAAGCCAAAACGCATTTCAGTAGCTGCTGGTTTAGTCCACATGATCAATATCCTTTAAGTTATATTATTAAGTTCGTTGTTGCTTAGTTACTAGTGCTTCAACGTGATACGAATCATGCGCCCTATTTTGAGCGTACAACACTGCTAAGATACCGAATAAAGCCTAAGTAAATTCATGATGCAAGCCTAATGTCAAAAGTAATAGCTTAGATTTGCACCACCGCCAACATCAGGGCTGGCGTCACTTATGCCTGTATACAGCCATCCACTTAGCTTATAGCGATCGTTGATGCGATGCGATGCATAAACTGACAGCGCTTGAGGACGGTCTGCGCCATCCACTGCAGCAGTCGCCCATTCGTAAGAAACGCCCAAAGTGGTGTCCTTAGAAAACTTATAACCGCCACCCAATGAACCAAATACTACATTATCATAATTTACACCACTTGGCTCGCCAACCCATTTGTAGCCTAGGCCAACTGAGGTATAGGGGCCATTAAAGTTTTTATCAACATTAACCTGAACTGCATAATCATTTTTACCTGAACCCAAGCCTTTAGATTCGCTAGCAGTAGCAAACTTAATACGACCGCTTAAATCCACCACAAACCCTGCATCGCCTCCATCGAAGGCGGTATAAGTAAGGCCCGCAATAATATCGCCTAAGCCAGATTCTGTGCTTCTTGTCTTGGTTGTGGTTGTTGTGGTAGTTATGCCTGTACCAGCACATGGGCCGCTATCTTCTGGCTTGCTTGCACCTTTACGATTATCGCCAGCACATCCAAACGCACCAGCCCCGCCTCCGCTTCCACCGCCTCCTGCACCTCCAAAGGCACCTGGAACCACATCACCATTACCATTAACCCTAATCCAAGGCACAGTCAAACTATATGTAAAGGCACCTGTTTCGTAGTTTGCCGTAAATGGCACATAAAACACATTGGTTGATTCGCTGGTGCCATAATCGCCCCTTGAATAATCACCACCAACTGAAGCAGAAAATCCATCTGCGAATGCATTTGTCGATATAAATGCTACAGCTAAAAGAAGTTTTTTAATATTTTTCACAGTTATTCACTTTCTTAGTTATTTATGTTTACCGCCGCTTGAGCCGCCTCCACTTGAACCACCAGAGCCCCCCGAAGTACTACCACTTCCGCCACTTGTGTGTCCGCTACCTCCTGACGAGCCTCCTCTTGAGCTGCCTGATGTACTACTACCGCTCGTTCTTCCACTTGAACCACTTGAGCCACTTGAGCCACTTGAACCACTTGAGCCACTTGAACCACTTGAGCCTGAATTTGATGACCCAGAACCTGAGTTAGAATCAGAGTTGCCAGAAGTGTCTTTTCCAGAGCTGTTCGAGCCTTGTCCAGAATTGTCATCTCCGTCACCACCATTTTCACTTACAAGATGGCCGTGCTTATTAAACAACTTACCTTTTCTTTCTTCTAGCTTATCCAAACTCAACTCGCCTTTGCTGTCGCGGCGCACTTCAATTTTCACCACTTTTCCATTCGCGCCCACAATGCTCTTGAAGCTGGTTTTAACTTTAGAAAGTATAACTTCAGTGCCCGATAGATTAACCGTATTATTTGCATTGATACGTACAAAGCCTTCCATAATGGCACTATCCGCGCGGTTCAACATATTGCGAATCGGCTGTGATTCAAAATGGTTGGCTTTTAGCGCATTACCGTTCCAAGCGCCATCAACATGAATCTCACTACCCACTTTGACTTTGCCAAGTTGCGTTTTATTTTCCATGTTCACTCTTGTGCCGTTCACTACGAAACCATCGGCATTAACGCTGGTAACAATACCTACCGTGTTAGCTGCACTGTTTCTACTTGTAATTCCCACTTTTGTGGCAACTATCTCGCCATTATCTTGGCGATGACCACTCACACGCACCGTTGCTCCAGAATCTAATGCGCGCATTTGTTGCATGGTCATTTGATCGAGCTGAACCGTTTGACCCATCACTTCCATTTGGAGATTTTTAATATCCAATTTATCAATTGGCCCAGCAACTGCATCAAACATGCCGATAGCACGTGCTTGCAGTTTGTCATTAACTCTATCAGCCTTTAACATCACCATTTGGCCAGTCGCCAAATTAGAAAGTTTAGAAGCTTTACCATTATCAAACACTGGTGTTTTCGAGTTATAGTGTACCTCTTCGCCATTGACGCAAACACTTGCAAAGCCCGTTACCACGCCCACTATAGCAACGCCACCTTGGCTATCATTGGGTAATAATGCCCCAACTATAACATCCCCCGTACCACCCATCCCACCGTGCTCAGTAGATACACCCGTGCCGCCTAGGCCGCCGTTTGCAATTATCCCTGTACCACCTAAGCCGCCTTCAGCAGTGATGCCTGTACCACCAAGCCCACCTTCAGTTTTAATACCTGTGCCGCCAAGTCCACCATTTGCAATAACCCCAGTGCCTCCCATTCCGCCGTCATTGACATTAGGATTTGTTGAACTAGCTACAGAGCAGGCATCAACAGCAGCTTCAGTCTGCAAGCAAATCAATAACAAACAAATTGTGCTTAAAATCTGTTTAAAAGGTTTGTGGCACCTAGTCATTGGTCTTGTCTTCCTTAACCTCTTCATTTTGCATAGGTTCATGGTAAAAATAGACGCCATAAGTCATACGCATTTTTGCTTCTGGGTTAGTTTTATCATTAAAAGCTGCTACATCGGCCACTTTATTTACTCCACGCAATACCTTCATACTATGTTTTTTAGCAAATTCCTCAACCACATCAATGCTTGATTTACTTAACTCGTCATAATGTACGCAACGTTCGAAGAAGCTTATTTGTTGACCTAAAACATTAGAAACTGCTGCTTGTGCGTGATCGTGTAAATTGTGGCCAAAATAGAAGACTTTTTCTTCAAAGCCTTCTTGCGGAATATACATATCTGTCGTCAGATGCACGAAGTTTTCATCATCAATAGTGGCAATACCTAACCTTAGCCATTCATCTAATACCGCTCTTGGGTGAATATCAGTGGTTGCACTGCGCACTAAACTTTCATAAGAATTATCACCATTTGCAAGGGCATACCTTGGCAAGGGTTTTGGCAACCCAACCTCGTTTAAATAGGCTGGGTTAGCATTCCATAAGGCAATAAGCTGCGAACCTATGGAAACATTATCTGGCATCACATCTTCTACTTCTGGGCGCAGTTCTCGCAACCTTCTTACATCTTTTCTATGTACGCCACTCATCAAGCTAATTCGAGAATCTGTTTGCCGCTTATCTTTAAGGGTAAAATCGCGCTCAGCCACTTCTACAAATAAGGCTTTAATAAGATCTATAGCAAAAGTATAAGTTAAGTTATTGGCTAGCATAAGTTTAACAAACGGCCTCAGCACTCGCTTCAAGGCGTTTGCAATTAATATTTGCCCCTTATTAACTTCGCTATTCACAATCAACTTCTTCTTATCTATTTAATTTTACAAACGCAATTTACCATAAATTTAAATAAAACGGGATTTTTTTTCATTTATGTATTGACACGGGAAATATTCCCATCTATTATTCAATTAACGGGAAATTATTCCGTTTTAAATAACTTAAATTAGGAGAGTTACCATGATTAGCAAAAAATTAGTTTTAAGCGTTATTGGTGCAATGTTTGTTTTAGGTTCTACAGCTGTTGTTGCTCGTGAAGCTTCAGAAGGCCCACGCGGCGCTGACCGTGTGCATTCAGGCACACATAAAAACAGTGTAGAAACTGATAGTTTCATCATTGCACGCGAAGCATCTGAAGCGCCACGCGGTGCTGACAATAACAATCACCGTCAACGTCGTGGTGGTCGTGTAGGTACTGAGGATGCTGGTCAGTTCATCTTGGCTCGCGAGGCAACAGAAGCGCCACGCGGTGCTGACAATAACAACCAACGCCGTCGCGGTCGTAACGCTTAAGATTTGGAAATATATAAGTTACAAGCTTAAACATTAAGCTGTGGTGGCCATAATGTTTAAGCTTTAAGCCGCGCATTCTTCCCTTGCGCGGCTTTTTTTAAATCAGCGTCCTACTCAGGCAATCAAAAGATGCTAAGCTTTTTGACGACGGGCACGAACCGCTAAGGCAAGCGTTTCTAGCACTTCCACAGATTCATGCCAACCCAAACATGCATCGGTGATTGATAACCCATATTCCAATGTACAGCCGGGGGTGTGTTCTTGTCTGCCTTCGTTGAGATGTGATTCCAGCATCACGCCCATTATTCGGGCATCTCCGAGTGATATTTGTGTTGCTACATCACGCGCAACCTCTTTTTGTTGTCGATAGTCTTTTTGGCTATTAGCATGACTGCAATCTATCATTAAACTAGGCGTCAATCCACCAGATGCAAGGTTTTTACAAGCTGCATCTACGCTTTTTGCATCGTAATTAGGCGACTTCCCGCCACGCAAAATCACGTGGCAATCTTCATTTCCAGAAGTCGAAATGATTGCTGAATGACCTTCTTTGGTGACAGACAGAAAGTGATGCGGCGTTTCCGCGGTTTTAATTGCATCAATCGCCACTTGCACACCGCCATCGGTACCATTTTTAAAACCAACTGGGCACGACAAACCAGAAGCTAGCTCACGATGCACTTGCGACTCCGTTGTACGCGCTCCAATCGCGCCCCAGCTCACCAAATCCGCTGTGTATTGCGGTGTAATCGTGTCCAAAAATTCCATACCTGCGGGAAGTCCTAACTCATTCACGTCGAGTAAAAATTTACGCGCACGTGCTAAACCTTCGTTTATGTCATAGCTGCCATCTAAATGTGGATCGTTAATCAACCCTTTCCAGCCCACCGTAGTGCGTGGTTTTTCAAAATACACACGCATCACAATCAATAAATCCGCACTTAATTTTTTACGAACTTCAAGCAGACGGCGTGCATACTCAAGGCCAGCTTTGGTATCATGAATGGAACAAGGTCCAACAATCACCAATAATCTATCATCCGCGCCATGCAAAATATGATGAATTTCTGCACGCGTATTTAAAATGTTTTGCGTACTTGTTGTGCTCTCTTTTAAGCGGCTGAGCAAGTCTAATGGTGAAATCAATTCTTTGATTTCACGAATGCGCACATCATCCGTCGCCAGTTTTTCGTATTTTAATTTTTCTTCGTTTGTCATTTTATAATCAGTGTCATTTTTATTACTTATTTAATATTTGTGCTAAAACTTCTAAAAATCGTGCATTTTCTTTAAACAATCCTATACTTACACGTAAATAATCGGGCATTTCATAATTGGCAATCGGCCGCACAATTACGCCATTTTTCAACAATTGTTGGTTCACATTCACCGCATTGGCTATTTTAAAACTCACAAAATTGGCGCTTGAAGGGATATACTCTAAGCCTAGTTTATTAAAACCTTGCGTCAATTGTGTCATTCCTGCCTGATTCAGTGCATAACTACGTGCTACAAAATCATCATCTGCCAAACTGGCCACCGCTGCTGCTTGCGCAATACTATTGACATTAAACGGCTGTCGCACACGGTTGAGCATATCCGCCACATCCGCATGCATCAAGCCAAAACCAATGCGCAAGCCAGCTAGACCGTAAGCCTTGGAAAAAGTGCGCGAAATAATCAAATTGTCGAATTCATTCAACCAGTCAATGGCTTCAGACTTATGCGCGGCTGATAAATATTCGTCATACGCTTCATCTAAGACAATAAGTACATGCCTGGGAACCGCATGGATAAAGGCTCTCAGGGCATCTTTTTTAATGAGTGTACCCGTTGGATTGTTTGGATTTGCAATAAAAATCAGCTTGGTTTTTGGTGTAATAGCTTTTAAGAACCCATCCAAATCATGTGCATAATTTTTAGCAGGAACTACAACGCCTGTTGCGCCAACTGCCTGCGTCACCAATGGATACACCGCAAATGCATGCTGTGAATAAATCGCTTCACTTTTTGGTGTTATAAACGCGCGCGCGGCAAGCTCTAAAATATCATTTGAGCCGTTACCAAACACTATTTGGTTATTTTTTATGTTAAATTTCTTAGCCACCGCTTCACGCAATACAAAGCTATTGCCGTCTGGGTAGCGTGCAATGTCGTGTAAAGCTTCGTCTATCGCCATTTGCGCTTTGGGGCTGATGCCAAGCGGGTTTTCATTAGAAGCAAGTTTGACAATATCCGCCTCGTTCAAACCCATTTCACGCGCAAGCTCAGAAATCGGCTTGCCACCTTGGTACGGGGCAATCGCACGAATGTAATCGGGAGCCAGCTTGCTTAAATCAATGCCAGAAATACTCATGAGAGTGGCTTAGATAATGGCGGCTGGATATGATCCCAGCACTTTAAGCATGGATGCGCGTGCAGAGCATTCTTGCAATGCAGCTTTAACTTTAGCATCGGTTTGATGACCTTCTATATCCACAAAGAATACGTAATCCCACAAGCCCTGTTTAGAAGGCCGCGATTCGAATTTTGTCATACTCACGCCATGACGTGAAAGCGGCTCAAGTAGCTCGACCATAGCGCCAGGCTTGTTTTGCGAGGTCATCACAATGGAAGTTTTATCATTGCCGGAAGGCGCTACATCATGATTACCCAACACCAAAAAGCGCGTGGTATTTTTGGCATCGTCTTCGATATTTTCCGCCAATACGTTCAAATCAAACAGCTCAGCAGCGCGCTTGCTGGCAATCGCAGCGGCAAACGTGCCATCGCTCGAAACCAAATCGTGAATCATCTGTGCAGCGTAAGCATTGCTTGTCACTGCCTCACGCGTTGCGCTCGGCAAGTTTTTGTTCAACCACTCATGACATTGTGAGAGCGATTGACTATGTGAAAACACATGCAAAATTTTGGCAATATCAGTTTGCTTTGAAAGCAAACAATGGTGAATCGGTAGTGTAATTTCACCACAAATTTTTAATGCGCTGCTAAGTAGTAAATCCAGCGTTAAGCCAATAGCACCTTCGGTCGAGTTTTCTACTGGCACCACGCCGTAATCGGCTTGACTCGCCTCTAATGTTCGAAAAACCTCATCAATGGTGCCACACACAACTGCATTGCGACCTTGGCCGAACTGCTTAAGCGCAGCCTCTTCGCTATACGTGCCCAAAGGTCCTAAGAAAGCAATGGAAAGTTCTTTTTCGAGTGCGCGACAATTTGACATGACCCCCCGAAAAATATGGCTGACAGCTTCATTTGATAGCGGCCCAGCGTTATGTTCTTGTAGACGACGCAATATCTGCGCTTCGCGCTCTGGGCGATAAATCACACCATCCTCTTTTAAGCCGCCAATTTGACGCGCCAGTTTTGCCCGCTCATTGACGAGTTTAAGTAGATGCTCATCAATGGCATCGATTTCATCACGAATTTTTTTTAACTCGTCACTCATTTTTTCAGTTTTACTTAATTTTTCACTAAATCAATGGTTAATCTTGCCGTTGTGGCAACACACGCACCGTCATCACGCCTTCAATCGCACGAATCTTTGCAAGTGAAGATTCTGCTGCCGGACTATCTAAATCCAACATGGTATAGGCAATGTCGCCGCGTGATTTGTTCACCATATTATGAATATTAATGCCTGCGTCGGCCATGGCGGTAGAAATCTGCCCCACCATATTGGGAATATTGGCACTTGCTACAGCCACGCGGTGCGCGGCTTCCCGAGGCATATTCACACTTGGGAAATTAACCGAGTTGGTAATGTTACCGTTATCCAAAAATTCACGCACTTGATCCACCACCATCACCGCACAGTTATCCTCCGCTTCTTGCGTAGAGGCGCCCAAATGCGGCAAGGCGACTACATTGGGATGCGATTTCATGCGTGCTGTTGGGAAATCACATATGTAAGCACGTAATTTTTTGCTATCAAGCCCATCTAATACGGCTTGTTCATCAATGACACCTTCACGGGCAAAGTTAATCAGCACTGTACCGTGTTTCATCATCTCTATACGTTCAGCATTCACCAAATGACGTGTCGCATCAATTAATGGCACGTGTAAGGTAATAAAATCGCTGTGCTTGAACAAGTCATCCACGCTAAGCACTCGCTTAACTTCTGAAGACAAACGCCAAGCAGCGTCCACTGTGATTTCCGGGTCATAGCCCAGCACTTTCATACCTAATTTAAGCGCCGTATCCGCTACCATGCCGCCTACCGCACCAAGGCCTAAAATGCCTAAAGTTCTGCCTGGAATTTCAATGCCAACAAAGTGTTTTTTGCCATCTTCAACCACCACAGATAATTTCGCATCATCGCCTTCTAAACCAGCCACAAATTTCATCGCAGGGCCGATATTGCGCGCTGCCATCAACATTCCTGCAAGTACCAGCTCTTTAACCGCGTTGGCATTGGCGCCTGGTGTATTAAACACCACTACACCTCGCTTACTCATATCCGCAATCGGGATATTATTGGTGCCAGCACCAGCGCGGCCGATAGCCTGTACGCTAGTGGGAATTTCCATGTCATGCATCTTGGCAGAGCGTACTAAAATAGCATCAGGTTTGGTGATTTCACTACCAACTTCATAAGTTTCAATTGGTAAGCGTTTAGTGCCGAGTGACGCAATTTTATTAAGTACAAGTACTTGATGTTTACTCAAACCAATCTCCCCTTTTCAAGCCTTTTTTGAATAGAAACTTTTTTCGGCTAGTTTAATTTAAAGAACTATGAGATACCTAGCTATTATCTTTTTCAAATTCCTTCATATATTCAACCAATACACGCACACCCTCGGTTGGCATGGCATTGTAGATAGAAGCACGCATGCCACCTACAGAGCGATGGCCTTTGAGTTGCAACAAACCTTTATCTTTAGCGCCTTTTAGAAAAGCTTCATCCAGCGCTTCATCTTTAAGCGTAAAAGGAATGTTCATGCGTGAACGATTTTCTTTAGCAGTTGGGCAATTAAAGAAGCTCGTACTATCTAAATAATCGTACAACATATTGGCTTTGATAATATTGGTTTTTTCCATCGCCGCTAAGCCGCCATTGGCTTTCAGCCATTTAAACACCAAGCCCGCAACATAAATAGCAAACGTTGGCGGTGTGTTGTACATCGATTCATTATCCGCATGAATCTTGTAGTCGTACATGCTTGGTGTTCCCGCTAAAGTTTCACCAATTAAATCTTCACGCACTATGACGATAGCCAAACCTGCTGGGCCGATATTTTTCTGCGCACCCGCGTAAATCACAGCATGTTTAGCAACGTCCACTGGGCGTGACAAAATATGAGATGACATATCAGCTACCAACGGCACTGCGCCAACATTAGGCGTCCAAAACATTTCTACGCCACCTATGGTTTCGTTTGAACAATAATGCACGTAAGCCGCATCAGTGTTAAGTTTCCACTGATCTTGTGCAGGCGCATAACTAAAGTTTTTGTCGGCTGAAGTTGCCACAACATTCACATCGCAGAATTTTTTCGCTTCAGCAATGGCTTTTTTAGACCACTCACCCGTATTTAAATAATCAGCTGCTTTTTTGCCACGCAACAAATTCATTGGAACCATGGCAAATTGTGCTGACCCGCCACCTTGCAAGAACAGCACTTTATAATTTGCAGGAATAGCCATTAACTCACGCAAATCAGCTTCAGCTTCAGCCGCAATGCCCATAAACTCTTTACCGCGATGGCTCATTTCCATCACAGACATACCAGAACCGTGCCAATCGAGTAGCTCAGCTTGTACTTGTTGTAATACCGCATGTGGCAACACTGCTGGACCAGCGGCAAAATTGTAGATCTGTGTCATTGCTTACTTTTCCTTAAAATAAATTATTAAAAAATTATTCTGCGACTTCGTCATCGTCCGTTTCAACTATTTTCTCCAAACCTGAGAGTTTTTCACCTTCACCAAGATTAATCAGCGTCACGCCTTGAGTGGCACGACCTAATTCGCGAATCTCTTTCACTCGCGTACGAATCAACACGCCGCCAGTGGTGATCAACATAATTTCGTCGTCTTCATTGACCAATTTTGCCGCAACTACTAATCCATTGCGTTCACTAATCGCAATCGCTTTAACACCTTGCGTTCCGCGACCTGAATGGCGGAAATCGGCCAAGACTGTACGTTTACCATAGCCATTTTCAGTTGCCACCAACACAGTTTGTTGGTCATTATCTGCAATTAACAATGACAACACTTGCTGTTTTGCCGCCAACTTCATACCGCGCACGCCACGCGTGGCGCGCCCCATTGGTCGCACATCTCCCTCAGTAAACCACACCGCTTTGCCACCATTGGAAACCAACACAATATCGTTGTTGCCGTTGGTAACTTCTGCGCCGATTAAGTAATCGTCGTCATCTAGATTAATCGCGATAATGCCCGATTTACGTGGATTAGCGAATTCGCTCAAGGCGGTTTTCTTCACTGTGCCCTGTGAAGTCGCCATAAAAATAAAGTGATTTTCGTCAAATTCTTTTACCGCCAAAATCGCGTTAATTTTTTCGCCTTCTTCCAACGGGAATAAATTCACAATCGGCTTGCCGCGCCCTATTCTACTGCCTTGTGGCACTTCGTACACTTTCAGCCAATACACGCGACCACGGCTTGAGAAACACAAGATGTAATCATGCGTATTCGCCACAAACATCTTATCGATAAAGTCATCTTCTTTGGTTGGTGCGGCGGTTTTACCACGACCACCACGGCGTTGTGCACGATATTCGTCCAAAGGCTGTGACTTCACATATCCAGTATGCGACAGCGTCACTACCACGTCCTGCGGCGTGATTAAATCTTCCAAGTTTAAATCTTGCGTATTTTCAATAATTTCACTGCGACGTTTATCGCCAAACTGTTTGCGAATTTCCGTCAGTTCATCACTAATAATTGTGGTCACACGTGTAGAGTTGGCCAAAATATCGAGCAAATCGGCAATCTCATCCATTACTTCTTTGTATTCGCTGACGATTTTGTCTTGCTCTAGGCCAGTCAAACGTTGCAGTCGCATTTGCAGAATTTCTTGCGCTTGCACATCAGATAATCGATAGCCTTTTGGTGTCAAGCCAAAATTAACATCCAAGCCTTCCGGACGTGAAGCTTCCATCGCGGCACGTTTCAACATTTCTTCTACCACGGTCGAATGCCAAGATTTTGCCATCAAATCCACTTTGGCTTCTGGTGGCGTTGGCGCTGCTTTAATAATCGCAATCATTTCATCCACATTGGCCAGTGCTACCGCTAAGCCTTCTAATACATGACCACGTGCACGGGCTTTTTTCAACTCAAATACGGTACGGCGCGTAATCACTTCGCGACGATGGCGTAAAAATGCCTCTAGCATTTGTTTCAAATTCAACAAGCGTGGCTGACCATCGAGCAACGCCACCATGTTCATGCCAAACGTATCTTGTAGCTGTGTTTGCTTGTAAAGATTATTTAAAATCACTTCGCCGATTTCACCGCGTTTCAGCTCAATTACTACACGCATGCCTGATTTATCTGACTCATCGCGTAAATCTGAAATGCCTTCGATTTTTTTCTCGTTGACTAGCTCGGCAATTTTTTCAACAAACGTTTTTTTGTTCACTTGGTATGGTAACTCGTCGACAATCAAAGCCTGACGACCACCCGCTTTATCCATGTCCTCAAAGTGCGTGCGGCCTCGCATAACCACGCGGCCACGGCCAGTGCGATAGCCTTCTTTTACACCTACGGTACCGTAAATAATGCCGGCGGTTGGGAAATCTGGTGCTGGAACGAGTTCAATCAGTTCTTCAATACCCATTTCAGGGTTTTTAAGTAGCGCAAAACATGCATCCAGCACTTCATTCAAATTGTGTGGCGGAATATTAGTCGCCATGCCCACTGCAATGCCAGAACTACCATTGATCAACAGATTGGGAATCCGCGCCGGCATAATAAGCGGCTCATGCTCACTGCCATCATAGTTAGGGCCAAAATCGACGGTTTCTTTGTCAATATCAGCTAATAACTCATGGGCAATTTTCGCCATACGGATTTCCGTATAACGCATTGCCGCCGCGTTATCGCCATCCACCGAGCCAAAGTTACCTTGACCATCCACCAACATGTAGCGTAGTGAAAAATCCTGTGCCATACGCACAATCGTGTCGTACACCGCGGTGTCGCCATGCGGATGGTATTTACCAATCACATCGCCGACAATACGCGCTGATTTTTTGTAAGGCTTGTTGTAATCATTGCTCAGCTCGTGCATGGCAAATAAAACACGGCGATGCACTGGCTTTAAGCCATCTCGCACGTCTGGCAAGGCGCGGCCCACAATTACGCTCATCGCGTAATCAAGGTACGAACGACGCATTTCGTCTTCAAGGCTGATGGGTAGGGTTTCTTTTGCGAATTGATCCATTAGATTTTCCGTGAACTGGTAGCTTTTTTAAATCAGCTTTTTTATATACTTTAACCATCAAATTCTAACATGTTTAGCACCATAAAACACCTAAATTTAAAACCCAAAAACGCTGTTACCAATTTAGAGTAGATATTATTTTGCATAATTAAAAACGTATAATAATATCTATCAAATTATGTAGTTTAATTAATTTTATTAATTAAACTCATAAGAATAATCAACTAGACGCATACAGCTTTAAGCGTAAAATTTATAATATGCTAGGCGATATTTACCTGTGCATTAAAAAACTAACTTAAGGAGATCAGCATGCAATTAAAAGGATCAAAAACTGAACAAAGCTTAAAAGACGCCTTCGCGGGCGAATCGCAAGCGAACCGTCGCTATTTATACTTCGCAAACAAAGCAGATATCGAAGGTCAAAATGATGTGGCTGCATTATTCCGCTCAACTGCAGAAGGTGAAACTGGCCATGCGCATGGTCACTTAGAGTTTTTAGAAGCTTCTGGCGACCCGGCAACTGGCTTACCCATTGGCCCAACACGGTTAAACTTAGAATCAGCAGTCGCTGGTGAAACGCATGAATACACCGATATGTACCCAGGCATGGCCAAAACTGCACGTAATGAAGGTTTTGACGAAATTGCGGATTGGTTTGAAACATTGGCCAAAGCAGAACGCTCACACGCTAACCGATACGCAAAAGCGTTAACAGAATTAGTGGATTAAGCCTTACTTCATCCTTCTAACAAGGGGGATGATGTGAATGCAAAAAGCTTGTATTCACATCATCTGAAACTAAACTAAAAATAAGGTCAAAATGAGTCGCGAAGGCAACCTAGAAGCTCCTACACGCCATGCCCTAGATTGGCAAAACCCTGATTTTTACAACGAAGATAGCTTAAATCACGAGCTTGAACGCATCTTCGATATTTGTCATGGCTGCCGCCGCTGTGTGAGCTTGTGCAATAGCTTTCCCACACTATTTGACTTGGTTGACAACAACCCCACCATGGAAGTGGAAGGCGTCGACAAAAAAGATTTCATGAAGGTGGTCGACCAATGCTATATGTGCGATTTGTGTTACATGACCAAATGCCCTTACACGCCGCCACACGAATGGAATGTGGACTTCCCGCACACCATGTTGCGCGCAAAAGCCATTAAATACAAAAAAGGCGAAGTTGGATTTGGCGAAAAACTACTCGCCAGCACCGATGTGCATGGCCAGTTTGCAGGCATCCCCATTGTTGTACAAACCATTAATGCGGTGAACAGTACCAAACTGATGCGCAATTTCATGGAAGCCACGCTGGGCGTAGATAAAGATGCGTGGTTGCCAAGCTTTGCCACAGAAAAATTTAGGCACGGCGCAGCAATAAGCACAGATTTTGCGGCAAAAGATGGTGCAAAAACACCTGGAAAAGTCGCCATTTATTCCACTTGTTACGTTAATTACAACGAGCCGGGCATTGGCTACGATTTACTTAAAGTGCTAACCCACAATGAGATTCCGTATGTTTTAGTGGATAAAGAGCAATGTTGCGGCATGCCGAAGCTGGAATTGGGCGATTTGGAATCTGTCGCTAAAAGTAAAGAAGCGAACATTCCACACTTGGTGAAATATGCCAAAGACGGTTACGCGATTTTGAGTGCGATTCCAAGTTGTACGCTGATGTTCAAGCAAGAAATTCCGCTGATGTTCCCCGATTGCGCGGATACCAAACTGGTGCAAGAGGCAATGTGGGACCCATTTGAATACTTGATTGCGCGCAAAAAAGACGGCTTGCTGAAGACTGACTTTAAAAAACCCTTGGGCAAAATTAGCTACCATATTCCATGCCACGGACGAGTACAGAACATCGGCAAAAAAACGGAAGAATTTTTGAAGCTAGTTCCAGAAACCACGCTCAATACAGTCGAGCGTTGCTCTGGCCACGCTGGTACTTACGGCGTTAAAAAAGCGCATCACGCGATGGCGAAAAAAATCGGCAAACCTGTGGCTAAACTCATGGCAAATGGCGAGCCAGATTACATCAGCTCCGATTGTCAATTGGCGGGTCACCACATTGAACAAATGATGACGGAAAATAACTTGGTCAACGCGCAAAAACCAGCCGAGCTAGCGCACCCGTTAAGCTTGGCGCGCATTGCGTATGGTATTGAATAATCAACTTTAAGCATGCCCTGCAACCCGCATGGATATTGCCTTGCAGGGCATCTAATTTGGCGTGTGAATAATGCGCTTTAGCGCATATATTCCACGGACAAGCCAAATACTGGCTTAACCGTCATTCTGAGCGTAGCGAAGAAAGACGAACTAAAAACCAAAGGAAACAAAATGGCAATAACCCGCGACAACATTATGACGCTAGAAGCGTACAGCAAATACCGCAAAGAACACAAAGCCGACATTATGGCGCATCGCCAATTGCGCTCTGTGCATTTGGGTGAGCATTTAAATATGCAATTTGAATCTGAACTGACGATTCGCTATCAAATTCAAGAGATTTTACGCGTAGAAAAACAGTTTGAAGAACAAGGTATTTTGGACGAAATCGAAGCCTACGCGCCGCTGGTGCCCGATGGCAGCAACTGGAAAGCCACCATGCTGATTGAATATACTGACGTGGAAGAACGCAAAATCGCGCTCACCAAACTCATCGGCATTGAAGACAAAACCTATATTGAAGTCGAAGGTTTTAAACGCGTGTATGCGATTTCGGATGAAGATTTAGAGCGTGAAACCGACGTAAAAACCAGCGCCGTGCATTTTTGTCGCTTTGAATTTAACGAAGCTGCCAAAAAAGCCATTAAATACGGCGCGAGTGTGAAATTGGGCTGCGACCACCCCAATTACAATATGAGCGTGGTGATTCCACTGGAGCAATTGGAATCGTTAAGAGAAGATTTGAATTAATTTGTAGGGTGTCAATAAGGGAAGTGCATTGCACCAAAGTCAACTCCCATGCGGCGCAATGCCTTTCAATTATTGAGCCCTACGCGGGCTAGGAAAAAATGAACTGCTGGGCAAAGTGTTTAGATAATTGCAATGACAAACTAAGTCGCGAACACCTAGTCTCGAAATCTATTTTTTCTAGTAGTAATGTTCATGTCTCTGGGCTTGAGTGGGGTTCGCACGAAACTAGAACAATTGATGTGGATTCTCTTACGTCAAACATTCTCTGTACTTGTCACAACAATGCATTAAGTGAGTTGGATTCTGCAGCAGGTAGTATTTTCACGGTATTTAGAGAAACTGTGCAGCTAATGAATCTACGCCGAAACTCACCACGACCAAAATATCAAATCATTTCATTTAGTATTAATGCAAAAAAACTAGAGCGTTGGCTATTAAAGACCCTGATAAATTTAACATTTAACAAGGGAATGTATATCGGCATGGGTAGCAATTTAGCTGGCTACCCATCCGAGGAGTTAGTAAAGATTTGTTTTAATGAATGTAAATTCTCTGGTAAAGCTGGGATGTATCTTTCGTCAAACACAGGAACTCAAATGTCTTTTAACGATAGCTTTAGCTTCTGCCCGCTTTACAAGGATGAAGAGTATGTTGTCGGAGGCTTTTTCGTACTATATGGGGTGAGCTTTTATCTCTCGCTTCAATCAGATGCTCCCGAATTCCCACTTCCAAAACTTGGCACCACGATGACCGAGTGGTGTGA
>JANNFN010000094.1:0-18290 GCA_031379885.1 Methylotenera sp. | reverse complement strand
CAGGGCTTAGACAAGCTTGACTTCAATACGATTGATGCTAATACCGCTACTGCTGGTAACCAGAACTTTGCGTTCAACGCCGCCGCTGGTGCTGCAATCACGGCTGCTGGTCAGTTGGTCTACCACTATGAAACCATCAGTGGTCAGGAATACACCGTGGTAGAAGGTAACGTGAATGCAAATACTGCTGCCGACTTCCAAGTGGCGCTGCTTGGACATTACAACTTAACTGCGGCAGATATTATTGGCTAACTTAATCCTTACAAATAAGGGCATAAACCTAGCGGGCAAAGCGCGCAAGCGCTACGCCCAGCAGGTTTAAGGTTTGATGATAACTGCCTGTGGAACTGAATTTTTATATTGATAAGGAGTTGAATCATGATAACGCGAAGACAAATGTTAGGTGGAATGGGCGCTGTAGCGGCGGCTTCCACTGCAATTGGTTGGATTGGAATGAAGCCAACATCGCAATCAAAAGTAATGGTTGCAGGTGCAGCGCATGGGTCAGATTATTTTTCCAATATTGAGTTAACAAATCACTTAGGTCAGCGAGTTAAATTTTACGACGACCTGATTAAAGACAAATTTGTAGTGATTAACATGATGTATGCCCAATGTAGCGAAGGTATTTGCCCAATATCCACGATGAATCTGAAGCGTGTGCAAAAGGAATTAGGCGACCGTGTAGGGCGTGATATCCATATGTACTCGATTACGTTGGCAGCAGATTTTGATACCCCAGAAGTGCTTAAAAAATATGCTGAAGATCATAAGACTGGAGCTGGCTGGCAGTTTTTAACAGGAAAATTTTCGGATATCGAAATCATCCGCAGAAAACTAGGGTTTTATGATATGGACCCCGCAGTGGATGCTAACCGTAGCCAACATGCAGGCATGGTAAGAATTGGTAGCGATGCTTATGACCGTTGGTTGATGGCTCCAGCCCTTGGTAGCCATGAGAACATATTGCAGGTTATTCGGCACGCTGATAGAGCGCCGATTAAAGCCTAATATTGATGCGTTTAAGCAAACGCTTTGTTAAAATTGATAGGAATTTATTATGTCAGACTTAATTAATGTATCCGAAGGTGCTGGTGCAGATGTGTCTAGTGGAGCAGAAGCGCAAAGTGACACAAGCGTGCCGAACGAATCAAGGCGCAACTTATTTAAACTTGCGCTTGGTGCAGGTGCCGTAGCAATCGCCACCAGTAAAGAAACTATAGCTGCAGGGGTAGATGATGTATTGCCACCACCAGTTATTTACCCCCCAAGCCCGACAATCGACCCCATTTATTGGTGGAAAGAGTCAATACCAGCCTACGTTTATCAACCCAAAGCGCCTGTAAACTTTGACCTGCCAGCCCAAGCCGTTAGTAATACTGGAGCTGGTGAGTGTGGACGTAATGATATTCAGCGATTTGACGAATTTTATCCCGCTGGTAGCGAAAACCATGTGTATTATGAGTTGCATGCTAAAGAAGCGCTTCATCAATTTACACTTGCACCCAACTACCCAGCACAGCCTATTTGGGGCTATGATGGCAAGTACCCTGGCCCTACTTTCCACGCCCGTTATGGAACGCCCATTATCACTAGGCTTTTTAATGAGTTGCCGCAAGATCATGTAGGCTATGGCAGCCCAGAGCTTTCTATGCACTTACATAATTTGCATACATCCTCTGAAAGTGATGGTTTTACTGGAGATTATTGGAGCCCAAACAAGTTTGGCCCTACCTTAAATGGCCCTGGTCTATACAAGGATCATTGCTATTATAATGTATACGCTGGTTACGAAAATTCCCGTAATCCAAACCACCCAGATTACCTAGGTCCAAATGCAATAGGGGACTGGCGTGAGGCACTAGGTACGCTTTGGTATCACGACCACACTTTGGACTCAACTGGCCCCAATGTAGTAAAAGGGTTAGCAGGGTTTTACATCTTGTATGATGATATCGACTCAGGCAATGAAAACCCTGACCCTAATAACCCAAACGCGCTTAGGCTCCCAAGCGGTGATTTTGATGTGCCGCTTATGTTCCAAGATATGCGCTTTGATGCCTCAGGCAAGCAGTTTTGGGATCAAATGAGCCCAGAAGGTGCAGTAGGCGATATGGTGATTGTTAACGGCAAGATTAAACCTTACTTCAACGTGCAGCCACGTAAATATCGTCTGCGATTATTAAATGGCGGGCCTACCAGATTTTATGAATTCAGTTTGGTACAAGGGGGCGTTGCAAAACCCTTCACTCATATTGCTAATGATGGGAACTTGCTTGAGTACCCACGCATGAACCAGACCAAAATCAGCCTAGGTATGGCGGAACGTGGCGATATTATTGTCGATTTCTCGGCTTTTAAAGGCAAAGAGGTTTTTCTTGTCAATACACTACTGCAAACTGACACACGTAAACCAGGTGGCTCAACTACAGTGGCGGCAGGGAATCAAGTCTTGAAGTTTAAAGTTGCCAATACAACAGTGGCTGATCCATCGCGCGTATTAACAGCCACCACTAAGCTACGGAATTTACCACCAATTGACTTGGCCAGGGTTGCGCAAAGGCGAACTTTTGAATTCGGCCGTAGAAATGGTGTATGGACGGTTAACGGTGAAATTTTTAATGTAAATAGCATCCGTGCGAATCCTAAAAAGGGGACTGCGGAAATTTGGACTTTGCGCAATACTGGTGGTGGCTGGTCGCATCCAGTACATATTCACTTTGAAGAAGGCAGGATTCTGACGCGCAATGGTGTTGCACCACCACTGCATGAACGTGGGCGTAAAGATGTATATGTACTTCCGCCAAATGGCGAAGTAGAGGTTTATTTGCAGTTCCGCGATTTTCCAGGCAAGTATCTTATGCATTGCCACAACTTAGTTCACGAAGATCATGCCATGATGGTGCGTTGGGATATGGTGGAATAAAACCCTAATCACTAGAGTCAGCTTGGGTTGACACTAGTGATTTATTTCATGGTTCGTTGCTAAATGCAGGCTCTTCATTGGCATCATTTGATGCAGGCTCTTCATTGGTATCATTTAATGCAGGCTCTTCATTGGCATCATTTGATGCCTCTGGATTAGCTTTTACAGGCTGAAATATAAATTTAACATCGCTGTAACTTGTAATTTTGTCTCCTGAATTTTCTTGATATTCTGCGATGATTTTAGTTGATAGTATCTGCAATAGAGATGGATTATATACGCCAATTATTTGATTCTGTTGATTTCTAATGAGAATCCAGCTTTCTTGTGGATCTACAGGGTTGTAGTAGGCTTTACGCAAATGCCGTACTGATATGATAAAGCGTTTATCCAACAACAAATCTTCTATCTTGTTTGGCAAGGTTTTAATACCATCAGGCGATTGATTGTAGTAACTTGCTATGGCACGCTGATATTGTTTGCCCATAAACAACCAATCTTGCTCTTTTTCACGTTTTAGTAAGGTATCTTCATTTTGTGTCACCACTGCTATACTGATCGATAATGCCGCCACCAAAAACAGTATCGCCAAGTAAGCTAAACCGGACTGAAGTGGCACTTTCACCATGTATTGTAGCTGGTGCCATCATTCGCAGTTATGGTTGAGCCGCTTGTAACATCATAGACGTGAGCGCTATGATCGGGCGGCGCTATAATCTGCCAAGTATCAGTCTTTTCTGTGATCGGATCTTCAGGAATGAAACGTAAATATCGCTCGGATACTAACGTTTGTAAATTACTTGGGTATTCACCTTTATCTGCATGGTAATGGTCTATTGCCTCACGCATTTCTTTTAAATTTAGCTTCAAAGCCGTTTCTTTAGTGCGCTCTAAGCCTTGAAAATAGCGCGGCATGACAACAGCTATAATCGTCGCAATAATGGCCATCACTGCCATTAGCTCTATAAAAGTAAAACCCTTTTTTTTAGTTTTAAACGATTTTTTACCACTGAGCATAGGGTATCCCATTCATGCCAATATCAGTGCTAAGCGAATATACATCATAAACATCATTGCCTTCACGTGGGTTGTCTGCATCACTGTCGTAGCTACGCTTTCCCCAAGTGCCTTCAGTAGTGAGGTTATTATCTAAATGTGAATTTTTTGGGTACATTGGGTCAGCTGGAACGTGCCTTAAAAATCCTATTTTTTTCTTTTCTGGATCCGTGATATCTTCTACACCTTTCACTAGATCCTCCAGTCGATGTGGATAGCCACTATCGCCGATAGATTTTTTTACTTTGCCTTGATCGGCAGCGGTTTTATATTCATCTATAGCAGTACGAATTTGGCGTAAATTTTGTCTCAATTCCAACTCTTTTTTACGCTGAATATTTTTTTCTAAGTATGGCGTAGCAACCACAGCTAGCATAGCTAACATGGCGACTGCAAACACCATCTCAACATAAGAAAACCCCTTTAATTTTTTTATCGAAGGCCACATGTATTTAAGATACTTACTCTTTAGTCTCAGTCTTTGAATCAGGTACGATTTTTTGCTCTGGATTTAAACCGCCACCAAGAGAAAATCCTGAAGGTAACGGAAGGTTAATATTCTTCGGCGTTTCATCACGAGTAGTTGGCGCTGCCATCGGTGGCTTTGGCACCATAAATGGGGAAGCCCCATTGCTGAATGTTGGTGACGGAGAACGTCTACCTGCTTGACCTTCAGGGCCGGTCCATATATCAGCCTCATGCGCCTGCTGTGGCGTACGCTGACGAATTATATGTGGGGTAATAGATAGCACAATTTCTGTTTTAACTTTGTCATCCGTTTGGTTAGAAAATAATTTTCCTAGTAATGGAATTTTAGAAAGTCCAGGAAGACCGCTGATATTTTTTCTATCCTGATCGTCAATTAATCCAGCTAAAATTTGTGTTTCACCATCATGTAAACGTAGCTGAGTAGAGGTAAGTCTAGTGCCAACTCTAAACGCAATACTTTGACTGTCCCCTGCAGTTGCCACAACTTTGTCGCCAATAGAGCCCACATTAAGATTGATTTTAATGGTGACATCGTCTGCTGAGCTAATCGTTGGTTCGACCTCTAATTTCAAGCCCGCGTCAATATATTGTACGGTCTGTGAAGTGACCCCTGTGGAAGCGACGTTAGCAGTAAATACAGGTACTTTTTCGCCAATGTGTATTCTTGCCGTTTCTTTGTTTTTAACACGAATTCTAGGATTTGCCAGTAAATTAACATCGCCATCTGTAGCGTTAAATACCAAGCCAGGTATGCCATTTACCACCAGCGAATTACCTGTGATATTACGTAAGTCTTTGACTGTTAATATACCGCCAACAGGCACTGGCACACTCACACCAGTAGGGGGCACAACGCCTAAGTTTTGCAAGTAGCTACGTTTAATTTCCATTACTTGTAGTTCTAGCATCACCTCTGGGTCGGGTTTATCTTGCGCGTAAATTATTTTTTCAGCCAAGGCCAAGATTTCAGGTGAGTCTTTAATCAATAGAGTATTTAACCTAGCATCTACCTCCATACTGCGGATATTCAGCATGGTGCGCAAAATAGTGCTCATTTGCTTGGCGTCGGCATAATCTAAGGTAAAACTACGCACACTTAAATCTTTGTAATCACGTTGATGCAATATATCATTTACATAAATAATAACTGAGTTATCACTTAATACCTTTTTCTCTAATAGATTGGTTTGTAACAATAAATCCAACGCATCATTAAAGGGGACAGCTTTTACAAAGATGGTTGCTTTTTGCTCACTCGGTACATCTTTATCAATAATAAAATTAATTTTAGTAGTTTTTGAAAGTGATTCAAAAATCATTTTCAAATTCACATCTCTAAACTCCATTGTTACGGGCTGATTAAATACCAACTTTTTAATGAGTTTTGTTTTGTTAAGGTCTGCTTGTTTAGCCAGCAACTGATTGTAAAGTGGTAAGGCTTTTTTATGCTGTGGGTTTTCTAATAGTACTAATTGTAATTTAGCCAATGCCAGTTCATCACTAGCCTCGTCCGTATTCATCATACTTTCAGCTTCGGCAATTATGGTGTCATGCCTTTGAGCCGTTCCTACCTGCTTCACACCTTCACGAGCACGTAAATTTCCTGGGTCGTACTGTTCCAAAGCTTGGTATAGGCGCATCACTTCGTCATAATCTTCACGTTGCCAGGCTAGATCTGCATTCGCTAAAAACGTATAAATAGTTTTATCTCGCTCACTAATATTGGCTATTTTGTCTGGTACTTGCTGTGCGTGTGTCGGATTTTGCAAGCGATTGTCCAGTTGTTCTTCAGGCTTTAATTTAGGCACAAGTGCCTGGCAAGCTGCAAGTTGTAAAACAAGTAAATAGAAGCCCGCCTTCAGTATACGGTTTGTATTTTTGTCTAGACTATTTTTAGTGGGTTTATTCATGATTGCTTTTCCTAATTAATAGTTTGAGCATTTAAAGTTTGAATTTGATTTAGAGGTAAATATAAAAATTGAATTTGCAAATCTGTTCCAGTCTTCGAAATTGACTGCACTTTGTATAGGCCTAGTAAGATATCTCCCTGCTGAATTGGCGTTACTTCACCACGTATATCCAACATTACACCTATGCCTTCACCAGTCTGCATCCGACCTAGGTATTTAAAAGGTAGAGCGGGTGCACTTGGCGGTGGAGCTTTAAGTACTGCTTGTTTGGCAGGTGCCTGTATCAAAACTGGGGGCGTATCAAATAAATTTGTTTGGGTAAGGGCTATTTTTCTAGCACTTAGTACAAGTTGGCTAATAGGCTGTGAAGCGCTTGGTGAGGCGTTTGCAGTGAGTTCTCGTGTAGGCTCAGCAAGTGCAATTGTCTGCTCTTGCTCGTGCGAGCGCCATGTGAGCCACAGCGTCACTAACAAAGCACTCAATAATAGGATATTTCTTTTAGTCATATTGTATTGGCGAAATAGAATGTAAGTTGTATGCGTGCTTCCACAATATCCTCTTGAACATTCTCGCGACTAATATTCAAGCTATCGATGCCAACATAAGGCATTTGTGTAAGCACACTACTTAAAAAATGGTGAATTTCTGGGTATGGTGCAAACACGCTGAATGCCACTCGATAGTGATTCAAAGGCTGATTAGTATTCGTGTCTGATTTATACATAACCTCATCAAGTAACATGTTTTGTTGCTTGGCAATGTCAATCAAAGTGTTAATTTTTGCCGCACGCATAGAAGATTTTGGAAACTGCGCCGTATATGCACTTAAGTCTGCAACAGACGTGGTTATTTGAGCTGTATTAGGCTTATTAATTGATGTTTCAGCCATGCTTGCTAATTTTAATAGTTGTGGACGATACACTGAAACATAACTTATTAGCACAATAGCCAGCAAAGCCACAGTTAGTTTGTTTACAAACCTTAAGTTTTCTACAAATCGATAAGCTAGCCATTTGAGTTGAGGCATCATAAAATCGCTCATATGTGCCATCCTATGTTGATCTCAAATACATAGATGACTTCAGATTTTGGTTTGTCTGCATCTTGTTCTAAATGTTGACTCACCAGCGTAGCATCACTAAAGGCAGCATTGGTGCGTAGACTATCTAACAAATGAGTAATATCAGCAAAGTTCTTGGCCTCGCCATTCAGCTTAATTTCTGCGCGACTGCTGTTAGGGCTAATATTGAGTAAATCGATATCCGGATTGGCTTTTTTTATAACTTCCAAGGCAGTCAACATCTGCATCCAAGGTAAATTAAGTTGCTGTTGTGTTTGTTGCGCTAGTTTTAATTGATCACGCTGAGCTGGGTTTATATCTGCGTTGGGCTGCGTGTTGAATCCAGCTTCCACCTGCTCTTGTAGTTGATTAATTTTTGCTTGCGCTTGCTGATAGCTTAGCCACAAAAAAGCTGATAGTACTAATGCACCTAGCATCAAAATCCAATCCCACCAGTTTGTTTTGGTCTGAGGTTTGGCAGTAAAACCCAGCTGAGTTTTCTGAACCTGATTGTAAGGCAAGCCCGCCATCCAAACAGCATGAGCTTCAGCGCCTGATAATTGCGTCATTAATTTTTGACGGCTACCAATATTGTCTTGCCATGTCTTGTTTAAAGCCGCGGATACGTAAGTGGCAATTTTATTGGGCTGCGTGCTTGCCTCTAAGGGGAGCAGGCACCGCTGAATCAACTGTTCGGCGTGTCGATATTCTTGCCCCGTAGGTGGTGAATCTACTACTACTTGCTGCCATTCTTCATTTAATTTTTGGCATAATGCTAATCGTTGTGGCTCGGCAATTAACGCCCAAGTGTTAGTTGGATTTTGGTTGAGCAATGTCATCAACAAAGGATCAATTGCACAAATGTTAAATTTATGCTGTTTGGCACTTGCCTGTAATTGGGTATAAAGGTTGTTATCTATAGCAGCTGCCAGTACTGTTTGCCCATGCTTTGCTAAGCTCACGCTTACTAGCCAATCATTTGCGACTGAGCCAAATTGCTTGCGAAACGCATGCTTAGCAACTGCTTGCCAATCAGCTTGCGTATAAATGTTATTTTGCCATGGCAATACCAGATAGCGTACAAATACATTCGATAAAATTATTCTGACTTGTTGGTTTATAAGTGAATTTTTGTGTTGTCCCAAAACTTCAGCCAATTGGTTTACATTTTTCCACTGAAAACTCCCGTCAGTAAGCAATTGAGGTTTTTTGCCCTGCATGCTTAGCGCAATGCCAGCGCTACTCAAAGCAAGTGTGCTAGGTTTAGACCACGGGAGCGACACGCTGCACCTCCTCTAAAGTTGTTTTTCCTGCATAAGCAAGTGCTAATGCCGCGTGATGTAAAAACCGCGTGCCTTTTAGTTCAGCAAGCTCTTTGATCTGTCTGATAGAAGCTCGATTGGCGATTAACTCACGTAACTCGTCATCCAACAATAGAATTTCAGCAACTGCACGCCTTCCCTTATAGCCTGTGCCTCGACATGCACCACATCCTTTGCCGTGCTTAAGCGTGGCGTGCATAGGAATGGGTAAGTGTTTCAAATTTTCAGGAGTATCAACTGATTCTGCACACTGCGGGCAGATCATGCGCACTAACCGTTGAGCAACTACTATATTAAGTGCAGAAACAAAACTGTACGGATCTACCCCCATATTTAAAAAGCGACCTATCACATCGAACGCATTATTTGCATGCACTGTAGTAAACACCAAATGTCCAGTGAGCGCCGATTGCACAGCAATTTGTGCAGTTTCTGCATCACGGATTTCACCCACCATAATCCGATCTGGATCGTGACGCAAAATAGACCGAAGTCCACGCGCAAAAGTTAAGCCTTTTTTCTCGTTTACGGGGATTTGTAGAACGCCAGCAAGCTGATACTCCACGGGATCTTCAATCGTAATAATTTTGTCATCGCCACGATTAATCTCGCTTATTGCGGCATATAGCGTAGTGGTTTTTCCGCTACCAGTAGGGCCAGTCACCAGCACCATGCCATATGGCATTGCAAATTGTTCTCGCATTAAACGCATGGTGTTTTCATCAAACCCCAGTACGTCCAAACTCAAACCATTAGCTTGATTGGCCAGGGTTTGTTTATCCAATACGCGAATCACCACATCCTCGCCGTGAATGCTGGGCATGATGGATACCCTAAAGTCGACATCGCGCCCACGATAGGTAGCGCGGAATCTGCCATCTTGAGGGACGCGCTGCTCAGTAATATCTAACTCAGAAATTACCTTGATGCGCGAAACAACTTGTTCTGCCAGTTGCGGCTCACTTATTGCACCCACCTGGCTAAGCACCCCATCGAGTCGATATTTAATCACTAGGCCATTAGGTGCGGTTTCCAGATGAATATCGCTGGCTTCAACTTTAAGCGCATCGTATAAAGTAGAACGTACCAATTTAATGACGGGGCTGGCGTCACCTTCAATCATGTTTAGCGAAAGTTCTTCGTTGGCATCTGCGTCATTGCTTGCGCTAGTTACATGGTCAATTGCCGATTGTACTGTGCGTGTTTCTTCTTCATGTTTGGCAAGATATGCCGCAATATCAGAGCGATGCGCCAAATGCGTTATAAATGCACCTCCTATGCGTTCCGCAGCCCATGATGGCAAATTTTGATTAAAAATATCGGCAAACACAAAAATGGTTTCATCATCATCACGCAATAGTACGCACTCGCGTTGCAAGCTTTCTGAGAATGAAATAAGCTCAAACGCAGGCTGCAAAGCCAACATTTGCGTTAAGGTAATGTGAGGATAAGCAAAGTTCTCTGCGAGTTGTCGCGTGAAGTCTGCAGGAGATAGCTGGCAAGCGTCCTCTAGAACTTCAATTGCGCGTTGACCGTTTGCTTTAGCAGTTTTAGTGGCCTGTATCATCATGATGTTAAAGTCGTTAGCCATTATTGAATGCCGCTCGCGAGTTCAAATATTGGCATATACATCATCAGCACAATACCGCCAATTAATATGCCAATCAGTGCCATTAAAGCGGGCTCAAAAATTTTGGTGAAGCGGTCTACCCAGCGCATTAACTGTTCTTCGTGAAAACTTGCCGCTCGCTCCATCATTTTATCTAGCGTACCTGTTTTTTCGCCTACACTAAACAAGCGCATTGCTACTGGCGTGGTTAACTTAGCCTCAAATAGAGCGTGAGAGAAATGTTTGCCTTCACCAATATGCTTTTTTGCTTGTTGTAAATTGCCTTGTAAGCCTGAGCCTAAGAGACTTTCAACCATATTGAGACCATTCATCACAGGAATACCACTTTTAAGTAACATAGAAAACGTGCGATAAAAACGTGACAAATGATAAATACGTACTTTTTCCCCTAGAAAAGGTAGTCTCCACAAAGCATCGTAAAATTTAGCTTGTATTTCTGGACGTATAATCAGTGTGATAAAAATCGCGACAAGTGTAACCACGCAGAATAAAATATAAATGCCATATTGCTGCGATAACTTGCCTAACCCTAACAAAAGCTGTGTGCTTGTAGAAACATGTGCGATTTGCGTTTCATAAATTTTGCTAAACTTCGGTATTACATACACAATCAAAAACACTAATACCAACATGCCAAAACTAATTACAATTGCTGGATACACTGAGGCGTTAACAATGCGCTTTTTAAGCAAGTCGACATTTTCAAGATAGTGGCTATATCTTAGTAAAGCCTCGGTGAGATCCCCTGTTTTTTCTGCTGCACCGATAGTGGCAATAAAAAGGCTTGGGAAAGTATTTGGGTGTATCGACATTGCCTGTGACAAGGTTTTTCCTTCTTGAACCGTATTTAATAGTTGCAATAGAGCAAGCTTAATGGCTGCATTGGTTTCCTTATCAATAAGCGTGTGCAGCACTTCTACGACAGATAGTCCAGCTTCAAATAGTACGCGAAATTCTTGGCAAAACAGCATGAGTGGAAATGTTTGATTGTGTTGCCCTAATCTGGGCAATCCATAAGCACTTTTTTGTGCATTAATTTTTAGTACAGTAAGATCTTGCTGCTCTGCTTTTGCATGTGCATCTTCCAGCGAGTTAGCGTCTAACTCAATTTGGTGGGGAGCCAATCCCTCACGTAATACACGTAATTGATATTTCATGATAGTAGAGTTGATTAATCGCTGATATCGGCATTTTCGTCAACACCGCCAGGCCGTCCATCCGCGCCGTATGACAGTAAATCATATTCATTTTTTTCGCCTGGAATTCGATAAATATAAGGATGATCCCATGGGTCATTAGGGATGGTTTTTTGCAAGTATGGGCCATTCCACTTGGAACTACCTTGCGGCGCGACAACTAAGGCATTTAGACCCTGTTGTTGATCAGGATAGGTACCATTTTCAAGTCGATAAACATCTAACGCTTTTTGAAATGAATTGATCTGTGCTCTAGCTGCTTTTATTTCAGATTTACCAAGCTGATTAAAATATCTAGGCCCGACATAGCTTACTAATAAGCCAATAATGACCATAACTACAAGAAGTTCTAATAGTGTAAACCCTTGCTGTCTAAAGTTTTTTATCACACTTTCCCTTTTCGCGTTTTAAGTTAGCACATCTTCAGTTAAAATCCCGTAGAGAAAATAAAACCTCAGTTTCCTGAGGTTTTATTTATCCAAAGGCTAGTTTATTGATACCCAAAAGCAGCTTGATTATTGATACCTGCTGTATTTGCGCAGTCGGGATGGTCACCAAGTGCAGCAAAAGTAGTAGCAATATTTAACAATTCAAAACCACCAGGTGATGTAGCGCCTAGCCCAAGTGCATCACGTACTTGCCAGGCAAATGCATGATCTGTACATGAAGTATCGCCAGATACACCAATCGCACCAACTTTAACACCGCCTTTGTATAGAGCTAAGCCACCCCCAAACACATTTACGCCACCCACTCGCTTGCCAGTTAGTGGGTCATTTTTTGTACCATAATTTTTGGATGAACCTTCGTATGCGGCTTCTGCATCTACAGGGTTGCTCTCTTGCAAGCCAAATAAGCTGCCCCCTGGCTGTACAGCCGCATACAAAGCACCTGTTGAAATTGATACGACATTCAAGCTGAATGCATTAGCTGTGTTCGCTTTTTGCGCCGATATAACTCGGCTTCCTAGCCACTCATCTCTACTTGCGAGTGAGCCAGTTGATCCTGTTGTGGTTACTGCGCAAACTTTGCCAGTTTCATCTACCACAGTTGCCCACATATTCAGTTGAAATCCGCCAGTATTGCCTGCCGCATGTACGTTAGCCGCAGCATTCTTAAGGGCGTTATAATTAATATCACTACAAGCCGCATTGGCGCTAGTGACAAATAATCCTGTTAAAACTGTGCAAATTAAACCAGTTATCTTGTTATTCATTTGGTTTCTCCTCAAAAAAATTTTAAATTGAAAAAATGTTACAAGTGAAAGCATATTCCGAAAATTGCTTTAATGAAATAGAGGTTTTAATTTTGACAAATTTATAGTGTCATAAGGCAATTAAATAACGTTGTTTCCCCAAGCATTAATACAATTTATTATTGAGCCTAAAGTTAAATCTGTCTTCACTTTATATCTATATTTATTTATTCACATAGATCTTAATATAGAGCTTAAATTATGCCTTGAAAAAGCTTTTGGCATATAGCCCAAACGGACTAATGGCGAAAAAATATTTGCTCAAATTATCTAGATCAAATGCATCAAATATTAAGCGCAGTAAGTCAGATTTATCAACACATCAAAAGTACAAATAAAACGTTCAATAAAAGTGATACTAGAAACCTCACTAAAAATACTAGTTACTTGGTCTAAATTTTAGGCGCTACGGTTACTTTCTCTTAGCCTCTTCAGCGCTTGTTTGCAGCTAATTTCACATAAGAAAAAGCTAAATCTTTCTGAGCCCAATAGCCCGAATGGGCTATTCATTTTTTTTAAAACATATCCAAACCCTCAATCTCTATCTAGGCTTGGTTTCCACGCCAATGAATAGAACAAATATGCCGTTTAAATGTTGACCCAATAGCCCGAACGGGCTATTGGGGAAGTTTTTTTTCTACGCGCATACTCGAATCCATGACAAATGTACTAGGACATATCGCTAAGTTGATATGACAAAAGTACTAGAAAAATAACGAATTTGTAAAAAACTGAAATTAGCTAATTTAGCAATTTACTAGTTGGTTTTGCATGAAGATTTGTAAGTAATTGGATTTATTATTATTTTTATAATTTAGGGAGAAACTATCATGGCGTATCAATTAAAACCATTTGTCATCAATCTTGGCGACCTTGCCTTTTTGCTGAAGCAAATCAATTTTAAACCATTGTTTGATGCAGATGGTAATGCGATTGTAAACTGGGATGGTGTAGGCACCGTTTACTCTAGCAACAACACAGCAATTATTGGTGGTTTGGTTGCGGGCGATGTGGCATCACAGGCGGCACTTGATGCGAATGGCGTTGGTTTCCCATCGACCACCGCCGCTATCGGCATTCGCGATGTTACTGGTTATCACAATAATCTTTATGGTACGCAAGCATTTTGGGGCGCTGCAGACGAAGTGTTCCGTCGTGATACAGGCGCGGACTTCATCAATTATATTAAGCCAGTTGCTGGCGGTTCATACCTTACCAACAATGGTGGACTTAATCCAAATGCAACGCTAGCGTCTGATTACACGACGACAGTTGATAATCTTGGTGTGCATCAATCTAACGTAGTTGACTATACGCCGCGCATGATCAGCCGCACCATTACGACGGGTGGCGTGAATCTGCTTGCGGACGCAAATGGTCATTATGTAGCGTGGAATTCAGCATTGTACGCAGATGCTTCAGTAGCAGGCTTAGCTTACAAAGCGCTTGTTGATGCATCTGGCGTGGTTATTGCCAATCTCGTTGAAGGCGCAAAGATTGTAGCGCCTATCAACACAGCGTTACAACTGTTAGATGCACATGGTGCCCCAATTATTTGGGATATACCCACCTATCTTGGAAGCGCGGTGTATGCCTCGACATTGGCAACATATAGCGCTGCAAGTTTTGGTGGGTTGTTTGGCAGTGCTACAGGCGGCGCTTTGGTGGCTGGTGGTCAGATTTACACACAATCTTTGCCTGGCGTTTTTACCGCTCTTGTTGATGGCAACATGGCTCCTGTCTTATACAACCAAGACTTGTTGCAATACAAGCAATTGATTGATGCCAGCGGCGTGAGCTTTACATCACTCACCTCTGGCGAGCCAATCACATATGGTGGTGTAACTCAAAGCGGTTACGGCTTACTTGAGCAGCTAGGCCATATCGATTTCCAACATCCTAACTCTGGTGAGTTTTTCATTGGTTCAGAAAACCCAGGTGTATCGCCTGTGAATAGCTGGTTTGGTATCTTCGGACAGTTCTTTGATCACGGCCTAGATAAACTAAGTGCTGGCGGCCAAGGTACTACAGTTAAGATTGCATTGGCAGTGGATGACCCGCTTTATGGCGTGCTTGGCCCAGACGGCCAACCAGTCACCTCCATCACCATCAACCGCGCAACGGTGGTGGGCGTTGATGCCAATGGTGATCCAACCTTTAAAAACAGCACTTCGCCATTTATCGACCAAAGCCAAACTTATGGCTCAAGCGATCAAATCACCAATTTGCTACGTGAATGGGTTTCTACTGATAATGGTGCTACATTCCACGCGGGTATGAAACTGTTTGACGGTACCACGCTGGCCGATGCTTGGGAACGTCGCTGGCCAGATGGCACGACATCAATGGTGCATGACACATTACCTACGCTGAATGAACTGCGCGACCATGTGTTAGATACAAACCGTTCTGCTTTGACTTGGGAGGATGTAACTAACTTGCACAATCGTGATGCCAATGGTGCACTCGCTACAGGCAGTTCAGGTCAACCATTGTTGCTTGATATGAACCCACGTTTTGACGGCGCACATCTTGATGCCACAACAGCCGTTGGCACTTCAACCGTGGATGCACTTATTGATGCTGCTGTTGCTACGCTTGCTGGTGCTACAGGTTCAGCAGATTTAGTTTTTGGTCGTACTGGAGTTGATGGCCTTTCAGGCGGTATTCAGTTGACTGTTACAAACGGCGCGGGCGGCCCACACCTCCCAGATGGTACCTACACAGGTGCAAATGCCTTAGCGCTTTGGGTGAACTTCGGCAATTTTAGCATTACAGCATCAGCGGGCGCAGTGCACGATGCGGTTGGCCAAATCCTCATGGCCGCAGTCGGCGATCACTACTTAGCTGGCGATGGTCGTGTGAACGAAAACTTTGGGCTCACTGCAATTCATCATGTGTTCCACGAAGAGCATAACTATCAGATAGAGAACTTGAAAACTTGGATTTATGCGCATGATACAAATAATACTCCTGGCACTCATGCTGGTTTGCATGAATGGCAAATTAACACAGGCACACAAGATGCTAACGGCAATTTCATCTACGCGAATGGCGCAGGCACTGCGGATGACGTTATTGCTTGGGATGCTGACAAGATGTTCAACGGGTCTAAATTAATCGTTGAAATGGAATATCAACATGCGGCGGTTGACCAATATGCACGTACCGTTACGCCACGTATTCAGGAATTCGTCGGTTATTCTAGCAGTGTAGACTCAACCATTTCGCTTGAGTATTCACAAACAGCTTTCCGTTTTGGTCACTCAACCATTCGTGAGACGATTGATACCATAGATCCAACAGGTTGGTTTAAAGGCCATGTAACGACTTACGCGCTGGAAGCAGCATTCCTTACACCTTCTAGCTTTGCGGCTGAGGGCGCCGCTGCAATTACACTTGGCTTATCACGCCAGCAAATGAATGAGGTGGATGAATTTATCACACCAGCTTTGAATCAAGGTTTGCTTGGTCAGCCGCTCGATTTGGCTGCCATTAACATTGCCCGTGGTCGTGATATGGGTATTCCAACACTTAATGATTTCCGCGAAGCGATTGGTTTGGCAAGATATGTCAGCTGGTCTGATTATGGCGCCAATATGATTCACCCAGAGTCATTGGTGAACTTTATTGCAGCCTATTCATTTGATGGTGATGTAGCGAAAGCTACAGAGATTATGGCACTTGCTGATGGCTCCGCAACAGGCCCTGGTGCTCTTAGCGGGTTAACAGCAGCTCAAGCTATTGCTTTCATGAACAATGACACCAGTGCTGGGGCAATTTTCGGTGCAGATGGCTTCAACCATATCGACTCTTGGATGGGTGGCCTTGCTGAGGCGCATGTGCCAGGCGGCTTGTTAGGCGAAACCTTTGACGCCGTGTTTGTGGCGCAAATTCAAGCATTGATGGATGGTGACCGTTTCTACTACCTATATCGTCTATTTGGTACGCAGATTGGTGAAGAAGTGAATAATGGACAGTTTAAAGACATCGTAGAACGCAACACTGGCCTCTCGCACCTTAATGGCTCAATCTTCGCTTATGCAGATAAATACTATGACTTTGGCTTGGATGCAAATCAGGATGTAGTCGGCATTCAAGATAACTATACTGAGCATGGTTATGCCAATCTAATTGCGGCTCACGCAACTGATGCAAACGGTACTAATAATTCTGGCAATGCAAATGTTGGTGTTGGTATATATTCTGACGGTGGCGTAAGCATGGCGAATAATGGTGTGATTGTTACATTAAATGGTATTAAATATATCAACGATAATCGCCCTGAACTAGACCCTAGTCAGGTTCACCCTGTAGAAGGCACACCAACCTCTGGTGCCGATTCGCATGAAGTGATTGTGGGTACAGATTACCGCGATTACATTGAAGCGCGCGGTGGTGACGATACAATTTATGGTGAAGCTGGTGATGACATTCTTAACGGCGGTGGTGGTATTGACCGTATCTACGGCGGTGCTGGCAATGACGTGATTGATACTGGCGAAGGTCCAGACTTGGCAGACGGCGGTGCTGGTGATGACATTATTTATGGTCGTGGATCAGGCTCTGAAGTAGGTGGCTTTGATCAGCTGGTGGGAGGTGGCGGTAATGATACCATCATCGGCGGCGAGGGTATCGACAAGCTTTCTGGTGGCGCTGGCGACGATGTGATTTTTGGCGACGGTTTGACCAATATAGAAATGGGTAACACTGATCCGTTCACACATGGTGGCGACGGTAATGATTACATTGATGGGGGTGCAGGCGGCGACTTGCTTTATGGTGACGAAGGCGATGACCTTGTGGTTGGTTCGCAGGATCAGGATATTGTGCAAGGCAATGTGGGCGATGATATTCTTCGCCCAGGCAACCCATCACAAGCCATTAACGGGGGTCCTGATGAGGTGCTTGGTGATGATGGTTATACCAACAATGGCTTTGACCTGATTGATTTCAGTGATTATGTTGCAGGTGCAGGTGTCACAATTGACTTGCTTAACCAAACTAATCCAACAATTGCGATTGATGGCACAACGACATTACCAGCTATGTTCCAGTTAGAAGGTATTATCGGCACACGCAACAACGATACCATCACTGGCGACAGCGCAGTAGACCCTACAGCCGAATTCAGTCACGGCAATAACTGGCTGGTTGGTGGTTCTGGCAACGATACGCTGCAAGGCAATGGTGGCAATGACGTGATTATCGGTGACGGTATTCGCTTAGATAGCTTGATAGGTACTTATAGTGGTGCCTATACAATGTACGACGCCTATGCCGATGCAAGTCACCGCAGCACGGGAGCTTTGCAGAATAATGGCTTGTTAGGTAATGCTGCATTAGGTACGGCTGGCTTTGATAAACACTATACCGAAATGCTTAAATCAGCCATATTTAAAGACCTTGAGCTGGGTGGCAGCACCATTTCAACGCTTAACGGTGT
>JANNFN010000083.1:0-4635 GCA_031379885.1 Methylotenera sp. | reverse complement strand
GAATTCAGCCATTTGCGCAGCGTTTGGCAGTTCGCCATGCATCAGCAAGTATGAGGTTTCTAAAAAGTTGCAGTGCTCGGCAAGTTGTTCAATAGGGTAGCCGCGATACAGCAATTGACCTTTTTCGCCATCAATAAAGGTGATATTGGAGCTACAAGCAGCGGTGGACATAAAACCAGGGTCGTAAGTAAATACGTCATTTTTACCCAGTGCTCGAATATCAATGACATCGTTACCCAGCGTGCCAGAAAGCATAGGCAGCTCAATAGGTTTGGCGTTGTTATCAAATGTAATAGTAGCTTTGGTAGGCTTTGTTGACATAACTAACTCTTTATTAACGTTTATAGAGAGATTATACGCAATGAATTAGTGAAATGTGATGTAACACGATGCAAAGATACAAGACTTTAAAAATTAGTTAATTTTTATTGCACAAAACGAGTGCGCGGTTAAGTGCATGGGTTCAAGAAGGAGCATTTAAGTGGGATAAATGGCACCTAAAACGCGCAAGCCCTTTGCGCCTGTAACGGCGGGTAAGTTGCTGGGTTTGTTTTCTAAGGTTTGCTTGGCCAGCCAAGCAAATGCAACGGCTTCAACCCAATCAACGCCTACGCCTAAGTCATTCGTTGTTAACACTATGGTATTGCCTAACAGTTGTTGTAGGCCATTTTTCAGTAGTGTATTGTGTGCCCCACCTCCGCACAAATACACTTCATCCACTTGGCCGCATTTATTGAGTGCATCGACAATACTTTGTACGGTTAACGCTACAAGCGTGCGTGCTACATCTTGAGGTCGCAAATGTGGGTAAAGCTGGTGTTGTTTTAGCCAATCATCGTTAAATAAATCTCGGCCAGTACTTTTGGGTGGTGGCAAGGCAAAATAAGACGCTGCAAGCATGTTAAATAACAAACTATCTAGCACTACGCCTGTGGCTGCCCATGCACCATTTGCATCATAATCTTTGCTTAAATGTAGTTTTGTCCACGCATCTAATAGCATATTGCCAGGGCCAGAATCGAAACCCAAAACCTTACCATTTTTTGCTAAGTAAGTAATATTGGCGATGCCGCCAATATTCACAATGGCACGACTTAATTTGCTGCTAGCAAACAGCGCTTGATGAAACGCTGGCACTAGCGGTGCACCTTGGCCGCCAGCGGCAATATCACGGCTTCTAAAATCGGATACAACCGTGATATTGGTTAATTCTGCTAGTAATGCGGCATTCACAATTTGCAGGGTAAATCCTAGCTCTGGTCTGTGTCGAATAGTTTGGCCGTGGCAACCAATTGCAGTGATTTCATTTGCATTTTTGTGTGTAGAAGCAAGCAGTTGATTAACCGCATCAGCGTACATTGTTGCTAACTTATTACTCAATAAAATCGAGGTTTCTAGTTCATTATTACTGGCTTGATGCAATGCCAATAGTTCTAATTTAAGCGCTGCAGGGTAAGGTACAAAGTGTGTAGCGAGCAACTGACAACGGGCGTCTTTAAACGAACATAAGGCAACGTCTATGCCATCTAAACTGGTGCCAGACATAATACCTATCAATAATTGCATTGCTGGTTTTCCTAATTATGCGATTCTGGATTTTTTCGGTATTTTACTCGCGTGCAGCAACTTGGCTACGGTTTAATATTTCGATTTGTGCTAGGTAGTCTAAACTTATCGCATCAAATTCTTTTTGATATTTCGCATCTATTGGGATACTGGTAGGTAACGAGACCGTCATCGGATCGCGATGTACTTTACCCACCAAAAATTCGTAATGAAGATGTGGCCCCGTCGCTAAACCCGTCATACCTACAAAGCCAATTATTTCGCCTTGTTCAACGCGTATGCCTTTACGCATACCTTCTGCCGCCCTAGACAAATGACCGTACACAGTGCTGATGCCATTTTCGTGTTTAAGTACTACCACGTTGCCGTAGCCACCTTTTCGTCCTACAAAATCTACTACACCATCGCCAGAAGCTTTAATTCGTGTACCTATTGGCGCTGCAAAATCTACGCCTTGATGTGCGCGTATGTGGTGCAAAATGGGGTGGAAACGTCCAGTGCTAAAACTTGAACTAACACGCGTAAATTCAAGCGGAGAGCGCAAAAATGATTTATGTAAGCTTTTGCCTTCCGGCGTGTAGTAAGCAAATTTACCCTCGGCCTCACCAAAGTGCACAGCTTGATACTTTTTGCCATTGTTTACGAATTCAACTGCTAATACCTTACCAGTTTTCATCATTTCCCCCGCATTATAAAACGCTTCATAAATCACATTAAATTTATCTCCAGGTTGCAAATCATCCTGAAAATCAATTTCACCAGAAAATATATCAGCAATTTGTAGCGCGATTTGGTCAGGAATTCCAGCATCATCTGTCGCGCTAAATAAAGAATCTACAATAGTTGCCGATTTTAAAACTTGGTGATTTTGCAATAAAAGTTTTTGCGTCGCCACTTGGTAGCCGCTAGGCGTAAGGCCCGCCACTAAAATATTGTCAGCATCCAGTTCGTATTCTAAATGCAGTAATTTACCATCTAAGTTAGTTTTAATTTCAAGCGTATGGCCAGGCACAAGCTGTGTATTAATGGCTCTGGCATCGGGGCTTAACATTAAAAACTTAATCGCATCTTCATCATGAATCGTCATGCGCTTAAATAAACTGCCAAGGGTGTCATCGCGCCGCACTTGATCCACCTGCCAAAATTCCTCCTCACGATTCACCGAATTAACGGCTAATGGCAAAGTGACTTCTTCAACAATTGTTTTAATGTGCAAATTATGATGTTCATTTGTTTGCGAGGGGCTTAATGCAGCAACCACCCCAAAAACTGGTAGAAGTAGAGCAATAAAAAACCAGCGCAATTCTATTTTACGCAGGCTCAATAATTTTTTTTGCGTTAAAATAGAAATCTTAGGTTTTTGTTGGTTATCGTGTATAGGTTGTTGCATAAAAAATGACTTAAAACCGCCCAAATGCTTGAATATAAAAGCATGGTAACAGAAAAGCTAAACCAGAAAAAAGTAACAAATTGTAAAAAATATAAACTTATTAAGCGGGAAATCCTGTGAAAACAGACATTAATCAATCATTAGCAATAATTAAGCGTGGCTGCGACGAGCTGTTAATTGAGGCTGAACTTGTTGAAAAGCTCAAAAAAAATGAGCCTTTGCGCATTAAAGCGGGGTTTGATCCCACCGCGCCAGACCTGCATCTTGGGCATACGGTGCTCATTAATAAGCTGCGACATTTTCAAGATTTAGGCCACAAAGTATTATTTTTGATTGGCGATTTCACTGGCATGATTGGTGACCCAACCGGCAAAAGCGCTACACGTCCACCATTAACTAAAGAGCAGGTCGCCGAGAACGCTAAATCGTACGCTACACAAGTATTTAAGATTTTAGATAAAGATAAAACAGAGATCGTGTTCAACTCAACTTGGCTTACCGAGTTAGGAGCGGCTGGTATGCTAAAGCTGGCCGCCAGCCTCACTGTGGCACGCATGTTAGAGCGTGACGATTTTTCTAAAAGATTCAAAAACAATCAGCCGATTGCTATTCACGAGTTTATGTATCCATTACTGCAAGGTTACGATTCTGTTGCTTTGAAAGCAGACGTTGAGCTGGGTGGTACCGACCAAAAATTTAACTTGCTGATGGGGCGCGAGCTGCAAAAACAAGCTGGCATGGCGCAACAATGCGTGCTTACTATGCCGCTGCTTGAGGGTTTAGATGGCGTGAATAAAATGTCTAAATCTCTGAATAACTATATTGGTATTAACGAGCCACCCGAAATTATTTTCGCTAAGCTTATGTCTGTGTCTGACGATTTGATGTGGCGCTATATAGAATTGCTGTCGTTTGAAAGCTTAGAAACTATTGCTAGCTGGAAAGCGCAAGTCAAAGCTGGCGAAAACCCGCGCAACGTGAAGGTTAGATTCGCACAAGAAATTGTTGCGCGTTTTCACAGTCAAGCGGATGCTGAAAAAGCTTTGAACGATTTTCAAACCCGCGCTAAAGGCGGCATTCCAGATGATGTGCCTGAAGTGCTTGTGGATATTGGCTCGCAGAGCATTGGTATTGCACAACTTTTAAAGATGGCAGGTTTAGTAGAAAGCACATCTGAAGCTTATCGCGCCATTGAGCAAGGCGGCGTTAAGCTTGATAGCGAAAAAATCACCGACAAAAATCTGCAGCTTAATAAAGGCGTAACCGTGGTTGCGCAGGTCGGAAAACGTAAGTTTGCCAAAATAAGCATCAATTAGTTGTAATAATTTTGTAACTTTTCAAATTTCCTTGCATTTGGGGGTTGACCAAACTTAAAGCCTCTGTAGAATGCGCACCTCGTTACAGCAATGCGGTAACGTCAAGCTGCAAAATACGGTTTAAGAAATAAATGTGAATAGTTTCAAATTTAATCTTGACCAGCCTCAAAAGCTCTGTATAATGCGGCCTTCGCCAAAAATTATAAGTAATTTTTAGGCACTGCTCTTTAACAATATGAACGACTGATAAGTGTGGGTGTTTGTGGTCAAGACCACCGACGTAGACGCAGTTAACTTGTTTAGTGACAACCTTAAAATTGTTGCTAAATTTAACTTAACTGTTTGGTTTATGTCGGAACTCAA
>JANNFN010000016.1:0-9852 GCA_031379885.1 Methylotenera sp. | reverse complement strand
ATTTTTGATTTCAGAAGGTTTGCTGGATGCAAAAATGCATCACGATCGTAATGAACAGTTTTATGCTGATTACAAAAATGGCTGCTTAAATATAGTGGAATTTTTAAAGTTTCAGCTAAAACCACTGTCCGAGCATCCGCGGGCTTTTCTGGACGAGTTGCATTTGAAGTATATGCAAAAAGTGATACGCCCAATGATGACGGTAAAAGCACAGGCGCTAGTGAATCAACATAAAGCTGCCGGTGATTTATGTATCGTGATTACTGCGACTAATAGTTTCGTCACTAAGCCAATCGCCACGGCTTATGGCATCGAACACTTGATAGGTAGCGACCCTGAAATAGTGAATGGACAATACACAGGCGGGGTGACGGGCGTGCCAACATATAAAGAAGGCAAAGTAATTCGCTTGAATCAATGGCTGGAAGCACGCGGGAAAAAGTTAAGCGATTTTGATACCAGCTATTTTTATAGTGATTCGCACAATGATTTAGCATTAATGCAGCGGGTGACTAATCCCGTGGCTGTAGATGCTGACGAGATTTTAAGCGCCTATGCTGTGGAGAAAGCCTGGCCACAGATTAGCTTACGCTAAATCAACCCAATATTAGCATTTTTGGATATACTTGCTTTAAGAAAAACTGAAATGATAGGGGTTTGTTATGACTAAAAATATCATATTCTGTGCAGATGGTACTTGGAACAACCCCAATGACGAAGTGCCTGTAGGACAAACAAAAAAAGCAGACTCACCTTCCAACGTATTCAAAATTTTCAATCATTTAGAAGGTCGCATGACCTCTAAAACCAAGGTGACGGATATTACCGGTCAAATTTTGGAACGTGAAAAATGCACGCAAGATGAGCCGATTACACAGATTGCCAAATATATAAATGGCGTAGGTAATGCCGAGCACAAAATTCAAGAAATGATAGGCGGTGGCTTTGGGGCAGGGCTGATTAAGCGTATTGTGCGCGGATACACGTTTATTTCGCGCAATTATCAAGTGGGGGATAGAATTTATATTATTGGTTTTAGTCGCGGCGCATATACGGCGCGTGCACTGGCGGGCCTTATTGTTTCGCAGGGTTTACTTGCAAATAAGTTTGAGCGCGGCGATGAAGAATCGTACAAACTTGGCGCACAGGCATGGTATCAATATAGAAAAATAGGTGCAGAAAAGCGAAATGTATTCGCCACATTGGCAGAGGCGATGCAGGATTTACCTAGTTTTATTAAAAGTGGAAAAATTAAAGAAGAAGACTTTGTAAGAGGTGTACCAATTCAAGCAGTCGCTGTGTGGGATACCGTTGGCTCCTTGGGCATTCCCGAATATAACGCGCAAACCAATACAATTAGCGATGCTTTTCGGTTTGCTGACGAAGCGCTGAGTAGTAAAGTGGTACAAGGCGTTCATGCGATTGCTTTAGATGAGCAACGCTTATTGTTTACACCTACGCTCTGGAATAAGGCGCTACATGTGAAGCAGATGGTTTTCCCTGGTGCGCATTCTGATATAGGTGGTGGCTATATGGAAGCAGGTTTATCTGACTGTGCATTGCAGTGGATGGTGGATGAGCTGAAAATAGCAGGGGTGTTGTTTGCGGATACAATTGTAAATATTAAACCAGATCCGATTGGCCCGGCACACCAAGAGTGGGCTCATTTAACCACAGTATCTGGTGGTTTGGGCGTGCGGAAATTTAAGGCCGATAGCGGTATTGAAGCACATAGCTCAGTGACGGAACGCAAAAAAGCGTTTGCGGTCATACATCATATTGGTGATGTGGCGAAGAAATATCTGCCGAGTAATTGGATTAATTAACGTTTCAACAATACCTGCAATATAAACTTGCTACCTACATAGGCTAATAGCAATAATACAAAGCCAGTGAGCGTCCAGCCTATAGCTTTTTTGCCGCGCCAGCCATATTGATAGCGACCAAATAACAGCCAGCCGTAAATAATCCACGAGGCAATAGAAAATACTACTTTGTGAGTAAATTGCATCGGTTTGCCGAATATTTGTTCCGAAAATAGCATGCCGCTAATCAGCGTAAAAGTCAGCAATACAAAACCTATTTTAATTACCTTAAACAGTAAGCTTTCCATTACTAGCAACGGAGGAAAGCTTGGCAAATGAATGATGCTAGGCTTGTTGTGTAAACTACGCTCGGCAAACATCATTAATAGTGCATGTAACGCAGCGAAGGTGAATAAGCTATAAGCCAGTAAGGCAATACCAATATGAGCTATAAATAAAGGCTGATTTGCTTCAGGAAGATAGTGGTTACTTACCTCAAAAGCAGGCAACACTGCAAACAAAGCGGCAGGAGGCAATACAAAAGCTTGCAAACTATGTAATTGATGTTTTAAGTTCGCCAGCCAATAAACAAGAACGGTCAGCCAAAATATTGTGGATAGCGCGTTGTAAAAACCCAAATTAAAACCTTCAGCAAAAATATCCTGATACAACAATCTGGCATGAAGAATCAAGCCTATGGCAATCATAGCTGAAGCTAGTTTTAGCGATTGCTTGTTCGTCAATTTTTTGTCGCGCCAAAATGTGATCGCCACACTCAAGTAGATAAAAGCCACTATTAAATAAGGAATTAATTTTTGTACTAAAATTTGCATAATGCAATTATGGCTTAAAAGTGACGCGAATATAATAGCTTCATGTAAAATCTAATAAATTCAATTTACAAAAATCAATTAAGGTAACAAAAAATGTTGGAAAATTTAACTGGCCGCTTGCAAGGCGTTATCAAAAATCTGCGTGGTCAAGCAAGACTTACGGAAGATAACATTAGCGATGCGATGCGCGAAGTACGTATGGCGCTGTTAGAGGCTGACGTGGCGTTGCCCGTAGTGAAAGACTTTATCGCTAAGGTAAAAGAACGCGCGCAGGGTAAAGAAGTGCTGCAAAGCCTAACACCTGGACAAGCGGTGATAGAGGTGGTGAATGATGAGCTGACAACCTTAATGGGTAAAGCCAATGTAGGTTTGAATCTGGCAACGCAGCCGCCAGCAATAATACTCATGGCAGGTTTGCAGGGCTCGGGTAAAACCACGACTTCTGCCAAGCTGGCCAAATTACTTAAGGAACAAAAGAAAAAAGTGCTTTTAGCGAGCGCCGACGTATACCGCCCAGCTGCGATTACGCAACTACAAACTTTGGCGAAGCAATTGGATATTGATTGCTTCGATAGCAATGCCTCGCAGAAGCCCGCGGATATTGCCTCGCAGGCCATCGAATTCGCCAAAAAAGGTTATTACGACGTATTAATTTTCGATACCGCAGGCCGCTTGGGCATTGATGAAGCCATGATGGCGGAAATTAAAGCTTTGCACACACAACTCAATCCGATTGAAACTTTGTTTGTGGTCGATGCCATGCAAGGTCAAGATGCGGTGAACACCGCCAAGGCTTTTGGCGACACTTTACCACTAACAGGCGTAGTACTTACTAAGCTGGATGGTGATGCGCGCGGTGGCGCGGCGCTTTCTGTGCGGCATGTTACAGGTCAGCCGATTAAATTTATTGGCGTGAGCAAGAAGGTAGACGGTCTCGAGCCATTCTACCCAGACCGCATGGCAGGCCGTATTTTGGGCATGGGCGATGTACTTGGCCTGATTGAACAGGCGCATAAAAATGTCGACATGGCAGAGGCGCAAAAAGTCGCCGATAAAATTAAATCAGGCAGCAAATTTGATTTGGAAGACTTTAAAAGTCAAATGACGCAAATGCGCAAAATGGGTGGCATGGGTGCGCTAATGGATAAAATGCCCGCACAAATGGCCAATATGGCCGCTAAAGTAAATAATGAAGATGCGGATAAATCGTTGCGCCGCATTGAGGGCATTATCAATAGCATGACACCCTTAGAGCGCCGTAAGCCAGAGCTTATCAAAGCAACGCGCAAAAAACGTATCGCCGAAGGCAGTGGTGTGCAAGTGCAAGAAGTTAATCGTCTGCTAAAACAGTTTGAAGAAACGCAAAAAATGATGAAAATGTTCAGTAAAGGCGGCATGGCAAAAATGATGCGGGGCATGGGCGGCATGATGGGCAGCAAATTGCCAGGTATGCGCTAGAGATTTTGCACCGCATAGAAATATTTAACTATACCAACGTTTTAGTACAAGGCTAGAATATCAAAGGGTTAGCTTCGACTAACCCTTTGATTTTTATGAGACTCAAAAATATCTTCGAACTACCTCTCCTTATTTAGCAGAAGGATTTAGTAACAAACTTTATTAATTTAATATGCTTAAAAGTTGTACACTGCACCGACGCTTACAACGTTGGCATTGAAATTTTTACTGCTATTAGACCTATCAATTGCGGCATTATAGTGATCCCAGCCTATGCGCATTCCGATATTTTTGTTGAAATTATATTCACTACCTATGCCATAAGTAATCGCTGTACGCGTAGCATCGTTCATAGGAGTTAGGTTAGAAGATACTGTGGTTTTTGTGTGGGCAACGCCAAGCTTTCCGTATAAATTAAACTCGTCATTTAATGGCAAGAAGCCAATTGCCGTAAGGCTTGCTGCATCACCTTTCGCAGTTCCACTCACTTTGTCAGTCACTTTTCCTATACCTGTATATTGCCCTTCTACGCCAACATATTTATTAAACTTATACCCTAATACTGCACCACCAACCGCAGATGAATTCTTGCTAGTACCATTAGTAGTATTGATGTCTGGCTTACCTATACCTAAATTTGCACCTACGTAAAAACCTTGATCATCTGCAAGCGCAACACTTGATGTAGTTGCTACAATAAAACTGCCGAACAATATTGCTGTAAATTTTTTCATGCTAATCCTTAAAAAAATTGATGCTTTTTTACTCAAAATATAGAAACTACAACTTCTCTTCTGCCAACAAACTTCTCTCTAAATCAGAATCTTCGTTAACATCATGGCCAGTACCGCCAATCCCATCTAAATCGGTAATTGGAAATGTTATCGCTGTAATAAAGCTGCTAAATAATATTGCTGCGAATATTTTCATGTTTAGATTTAATAAGTTAATCCACTGGTAACTAAATTTTTTCCTCGGCGACACGTAGGCCTTCTTCGACTTCTTTTTTGCGACCTGCATCAGCATCTTCTCTACCTAGGCGAGCCGGAGCAGCTAAAGCCTTTTTGTAGTACTCAACTGCCTTCGCATGGTCACCTTGTGCATTTAAAAAGTCGGCATAAAAGTAATTTGGATCTACGCCAGTTGGGTTTGCTTGTATTGCTTTTTCCAAATAGGCACGTGCTTTTTTCTTATCTCCGAAACCGATTGGCCAACCTGGCACTTTGTAATACAAAGAACCCAAGCTGGTATATGCCGAACCTTGTAAAGCCTGTGGGTTAATTTTTTCTGCTGCGAGCAATAAATCGCGCGCTTTTTCTGCAAATTTCAATGCCCCAATGCCGCCTTTAGCCTTGGCGTAACCGCTGAATGAAATGCCTTCCCAGATCAGCGCTTCTGGTGCGTTTGGATTGTTAGCTGTGACTTGATGCGCCTCTTCGGTCAGCGCCTTAAACGCACTTTCTTGCGCATCTTTTGGAGTTTGGTAATTGGCTTTTGCCCAGTCATGCTGTATTCGTGCAATTTCTGCATCTAATCTCTCATCAGCGAATACTGGGGAAGATAGCGTAATAAAGCTTAGTAATAACATCATATTTTTCATGAAATTTCTCCTTTAATAATTTAATAACGCAAGCCTAGCTTTTACTAACAGCAAATTGGCGTGCAATTCTTGCTTGTTTCTTTAAGCCTATATTCACAGCGCTCGGTAAAAACCCATTTAGCCAGGCAAAGAAAGATTCTGGCTGGCCGATATAGTGTTCATGCTTCTCGGCCTCAATAGCTTTAATGATTTCTGCTACAACAAATTTTGGATCATCCATGGCAGTCTTGGTCGCCTCTAGCATAGATGCTGCTTGATCGTTCATAGATGTTTTTACTGCACGAGGTGCGATGTACGTGACGACAATATTGCTATCAGCCAATTCTCGACGAAGCGCTTGCGAAAAGCCATGTACCGCGAATTTGCTTGCACTATACGTGGCATAATGTGGAAACCCAATCGAGCCGAAAATAGAACCAATATTCACAATTTGTCCGCTATTACGTGTCAACAGACTAGGCAGCAAGGCACGTGTAAGCTGAATCGGCACCGTGGCATTAATGTGCATCATTTGTGCTATGCGCTCTGCGCTTTGTTCTTCGAATAAAGTGAAATCTAGGATGCCGGCACTGTTGATTAGTATATCAATCTCGCCCAAATGCTTCATTGCTTCATCGACCACATACTGTGTAGGTTTAGGGATAGCTTCAGTCGCTTGAAAATCAGTGACGATCGCAACCGCTGACCCACCTAATTGATTGATTTTTTCACACAGCGACGATATGCGGGCATAGTAACGATCCACTAGCGCAAGCTTGGCACCTTTGTTTGCTAAGGCAAATGCTAAAGGCTGGCCAATGCCCCCTGCTGCCCCTGTTAACAAAATGCGTTTTCCATTGAGATTCATGCTGCAACCTGCTGCGAATTAGTCGGAATAAAACCGTTACCCAGCTCAAGGAAAATGTCCCCGTATAACTTGTAAAAGTTTTTAGCACTGTGAATCAACAAATCACGTTCTTTTTTATCTTCAATCTTATTAACCAGTCCCTCATAAAAATCAATATGTTCAATATCCAAAGATCCGTGAGAGGTTAAGTAGCTGAAAGCTTTGTTGCTGAGTCCTAAGCTTTGTTGAATGGCGGCACCCGCTTGGGTGGCCATTGCGACGCTCGCGCCTTCTAGTACTAATACCATGCCGAAAAACCCGATAGGATTAACTCGGTTAATCATGTCGTAGGCATAGGCGACCATAAGCTCCGTAGCTTGGCTTGGCTGACCATGGCGTAGCGCCTCTGCATCTGCCCCACAGGCTTTAATGTCGTTCAGTATCCATTCTTGATGGCCTAATTCTTCTTCGATGTATTCTGCAACCGCTTCCCGTAGCCATTCATAATGTTCCGGCAAGCGCGATCCACATAACATCAGAAGCGGCACTGTATGTTTTACATGATGATAAGCTTCGGTCAAAAATGCCACGTAAGTGGGCAAGCTTACCTGACCTGATGCGCCAGCTTTAATTAGCGGTAAATTAAATAACTCCTCACGTTCGCGTGAAGTAGCTTCTAGTAATTGGTTATAAAACAAGTAGATCCCTTTCTTGGTAAAACGCTTCTATTTCGGATTGATATTGTTGATAAATTTCTGCTTTTTTTAAACGGAAATTGGCTGTAGCCAAACCATTTTGTGGAGAAAAGGGCTGTTTAGCTAACACCCACTTTTTTACCTGAGCGTAATCAGGTAAAAACTGGTTAATATCTGACAAAGTAGCATTGATGGATTGCTTAGTCGGTGAGCCGCTCGTCACAATGACTGCAACATTAAATGGTTTTGCCTCACCAAAAACTGCTGCTTGAAAAATTGCAGGATTATTTGTTAGCTCTCTTTCCACCCAGTCTGGAGACACATTCCTGCCAAAAGAGGTGATAAAAATATTTTTCTTTCTGCCAGTAATATACAGATAGCCATCTTCATCCAAATAGCCGATATCGCCAGTGGCTAAAAACCCCTTTTGGTCAAAGTGCTGCGTATTGGAATATCCTAGAAAATGACTGCCTTTTATAAATATCTCGCCATCCTCCTCAATTAAACAGCTCACGTGTGGTAAGAACTTGCCTACACTACCTTTCTTGGTGGCTTGAGGCGTATTGAGCGCAACAACCGAAGCGCATTCAGACAAACCATAACCTTCGTATACGGGAATTCCAAATTTCTTTGCTTTCTCTAACAAGGATGGTGGTACCAATGCTCCACCTACAGCAACAAAACGTAGTTGAGTCGGAATATTCATACCAAGCTCGCAAGCCATTAATAATCCGCGTAACAGTTCCGGCGTAAGAATTAAAGTGGTCGCTTGTGACTGATCTATTACTCGCAACATCCTTTCAAAATCAATTTTTGATGAGCCAGAAAAGCCTATATCAGCTAAAGATGAAACATAGATGCAAGCGCCTGAAATAAGTGGCACATATATCCCAGCGATATTTTCAAGTAACGTTGATAATGGCAACAAGCATAGGTGCGTATCGTGAGCGGCTGCTTGAGTTGCGCTCTTTAAGGAAGTGGCTACGTTGTATATCGATTCTTCATCCAAACACCCCCCTTTAGGACTACCAGTAGTACCAGAGGTATAAGTCACCTTTGTTGTATTATTTGGTAGGCGACCAAGTGTTGGTAAAAAATTAAATTTAGTTAACGTTTTACCTAAAACACTAAACTCTGTTTTAGCTAGTACGTTTTTGGAAGCCCCACTAAGTAAATGCTCAATACGTTCTACTTGATCGGTAATGAGAAAATCTAAACCAGAATCATCAATTGCGTGAAGTATTTGTGCATCTGAAAAAAAGCTTGGCATTGGGACGCAAGACTGATGCAAACTTAAACAAGCCAAGTCCAAAATTACCCAGGCAGGGCTATTATCAAGCAATAGACCAACCGCATTTACCTTTGGCAAGGTTTCCGAAACCTTTTTAACCATATTGATTAGCTCAACATAGTTTAGAACAACGTTGCTATCTCGAATTGCCGGTGCATTGGGATGCTGTAAAGAGGTCTTATAAATAGCTTCAAAAAGCTGACTTTTCATCACAGGTACTTATCTCACCAAGTAATTTCTTTTGATAGCCAACACCTCAGGTTTTTCATCGTAATAGCCACCCCAGTCGCTTCGGTCTTCATATGGAATAGCATCAATATGCGCCACACCCAAACTTAACAGTGGAATATTGAGTTTGATAAGCGCATTCTTAAGTGTGCGTATCCCTGTAAAAACTGCCCAATCCGTATCGGTTTTATGTAGGTGCAAATTAATACTAGCCAATAAGCAACGAACGTACTCTGGCTGTGCTACAGCTAAATTACCAATTTCAGTTATTGCAGAACGCGAGATTGTTTCGCCAGTTATTTCTGAAATGGTTTGTTCTATATTTGATGCTAAGTAACGCTCAAGAAATAATGGCTCTTGATCTGCTTTTCTTAATCCGCACACCGCCATTAATGTTCCGTTGCGCAGACTTAACGCCATCAGTTCCGGCATAAAGTATTGAATATTTGCGCCATGCTTGCTTTTAAACAAAGTTTTTACGAATTCTTCTAATTTAATTCGGTCTGAAGATGAGACGTCATGGGTTGTGGCAACAATATCTTCTGCACCATGCAAAGCTATATTATTCACACGACAAGTTTGATAGGAGGACTTATTTCCCTGTGTTAATTCTGCCGAAGGTTGTTCAAATATAATTCGATTAGCTAACATTGCGGTCTTTCAAAAATTGCTTAGTTAATTCATCGCAATTGTTGTGCCATCGATTAATATCGATTTCGGCGCTAAAAACGCATAGTTAATTTGGAGTTACTACATTTTTTGCAGGCATTAAGAAATTATCCTGCAATTATTTCCTGCAAAAATTGCAGACTTAGCCGATTTTATTCGGCGCAATTCAAATTAGGTGACTGTTGAAACATACTTCCGTCAGAGGCAACCCAGGCAATTGCTTTTACCGCATCGGTTAATTTGCAAGCATTAATATATGCAATTGCACTAGGGGTCATTTCCACAAATTTAATTGCTGCGTCTTCAGAGCCAACCACATGCGGAGGGGTGATACCGTGGTAATACGCTTCATTCCAATATTCCGCCTGTGTTTCTGGTGCTCCGCCCAAAATGAGACTTGAGAACTGCTTTCTAACGCCATGACCGGCAGGCAAGTTAATTGGAATG
>JANNFN010000169.1:0-3969 GCA_031379885.1 Methylotenera sp. | reverse complement strand
CAACGCCTGCAATATCGAGCACGTCATCCACGCGCCGAAACGCATCGCGCATGGTATTGACCACGGTAATATGCTCGTTTACCAGTTGCGTGATGTCTTTATCGCCAGTGCTGATAATGGTGCGCACGCCTTCACGCTCGGCTTGCTTAGCCAGCGCGCCAATCACGTCATCTGCCTCCACGCCATCCTCTACAATAAGCGGCCAGCCCAAGGCTTTAATGGCTTCATGTAAAGGCTCAATTTGCGCGCGCAAATCATCTGGCATACTGGCGCGATTGGCTTTATATTCTGGGTAAATATCATCGCGAAAAGTTTTGCCTTTTGCATCGAAAACACACGCGCTATAATCTGACGGATAATCTTTATGTAAACGGCGCAGCATATTAAGCACACCTTGTATCGCACCTGTAGGCTCATTTTGACTATTTCTTAAGTCAGGCATGGCGTGAAAGGCACGATACAGGTAGGATGAGCCATCTACTAATAACAATGTTTTCATATACTTTGGGTACCTAAAATTATGTCTGTTGCAAAGAAAATTCCAAAAATTACCGATCCTGATGTGCAAGGTCGTCATCATACTGCGCATGAAGCATGGCACGCATTTGAGATTATGGCAGAATTTGTGGATGCTACGGAACGGCTTAAAGAGATTACCCCAGCTGTTTCTATTTTTGGCAGTGCGAGAACCGAGCCAAGTCACCCTTATTACAAGCTAACCGAGGAAATTGCGCGTTTACTTTCTGACGCAGGTTTTAGCGTCATTTCGGGTGGCGGGCCAGGTATTATGGAGGCCGCAAATAAAGGCGCTTTTGCAGGAAAATCGCCTAGCATTGGCTTAAATATTGAGTTGCCGCATGAGCAAACAAATAATTCTTATCAAGATATTAGTCAAACTTTCCATCACTTTTTTATGCGCAAAGTGATGTTTGTAAAATACGCCAGTGCTTACGTTGTCATGCCGGGTGGGTTTGGTACTTTAGATGAAGTGATGGAAGCTATTACCTTAGTGCAAACAGGTAAAACTTTAAAAATACCTATTATTTTGGTGTGTGAGCCATTTTGGCGTGGGTTGGTTGATTGGATTAAAACTACGTTGGTGAATGAGAAAATGATTTCAGCTGAGGACCTTGATTTAATTCAAGTGATTGATGACCCAGTTAAGGTTGTAGAGGCAATATTTAAACATTACGAGATGCGAGGATTCAAATTATCTGCAGAAGAAGAACGAATCCAGCTTTATTTGTAGTCCTTATGCCGTTTATAGACGTTTATTTACAGACAAGACGCGCGTTTTAATGCGCTTTTTGTTAGAATGATTCAACTTCTTATTCTGTGAGAGCAAGATGCAAAAATTGAAATTTTTTTATTTGCTGTTATGTGTGTTGCCCACGCTAGCAATAGCCGCGCCTGCTAATTTAGAACCGCTGGAAGAAGTGCAACCACCGCCAAAAATTGTGGATGGAGAAGCACTTGAAGGCGAACCACAAATTACGATACGCAAAAAAGGCGCTGAGACGATTGAAGAATATCGTATTAATGGCGAGTTATATATGATGAAAGTGACACCAGACCATGGCGTGCCTTACTATTTGCATAAAGAAGATCAAGAAGGTGGCTGGGTAAATTCAGGACCTAATCGGCCGTTGAGTATTCCTAAATGGATTATCTTTCGCTTTTAATATAAATCAAAATACTGTCATCAAACGTTGTTGCGCGCCAGACAAAATGTCGTTACGCATACATTTACATTATGAAAACGTATGCGCCTTCATTTTATTCGACACGCGCCTAGTTTGATTTATTCAATTTGAATATGTCCTGATAATTTTATGTCCGTTTTCACCACCTTAACACTTGAAGAAGTACGCACTTGGTTGCGAGATTTTGCCATTGGCGAGATTGTCGAACTGCGCGGCATTGTGGCGGGCATTACTAACACTAATTATTTTGTGATTACCGATAGCACGCGTTATATCCTTACCATTTTCGAGCACAATAAGCTGGAAGAGCTACCTTATTATGTCGATTTAATGACGCACTTAGCTAAGTATGGCGTGCCTTGCCCAGCACCAATTGCGGATAAAAACGGCCTGGCTTTGCACGTGCTAAAAGGCAAACCTGCGCTAATGGTGAGTTGTTTAAAAGGCAGTGATACCTCAAGCCCGAATGTGGCGCAATGCGCGCAAGTAGCTACAACACTGGCGCAGATGCATATTGCGGGAAAAAACTTTGTCAAAAAGTCACATAACCAACTGGGTGTCGAATGGCGTGATGTGACAGCACAACAAGTGATGTCAAAACTTAGCCTTGAAGAGCAAATGTTGTTGAAAAATGAGCTGGATTTTCAAGCAAAATTAGATTTGAGTAAGCTACCTCATGGTGTTGTACATGGTGATTTGTTCCGCGATAATGTGTTGTTCGAGGGTGAGAACTTAGGTGGCTTTATTGACTTTTATTACGCTTGTGATGATAGCTTGGCGTACGATGTGGCAATTGCCGTAAATGATTGGTGCGTGCTGACTGACGGTAGTTTTGACGACGAAAAGTTAATCGCATTTTTAGATGCTTATCAAGCAGTGCGGCCGTTTACTGAGGCAGAAAACTCAAGTTGGCATGTGTTATTGCGTGGCGCTGCTTTGCGGTTTTGGTTGTCACGATTGTTTGATTTTTATTATCCGGCCGAGGGTGAATTGACACACGCCAAAGACCCTAATCATTTTAAACGTATTTTGCAGCACCGTATTTTAATGGGTAAATAAACATGGCAATTTTAGAATCACGTACGAAAACAGGGTTTAGCTGGGTAACCGAAAGCGTGGCCTTGTTTAAAAGTGCGCCACGCAAATGGCTCTTACTTGGTTTGGCTTATGTGGGGCTGTTTATGATGTTGCCCTCCATACCCGGGTTGCAGTTTCTTTCGATTATAAGCATTTTAATTTGGCCAGTATTTTTGGCGATTGCTATCATGATGTATCGCAATGCGGATATTAAAAAACAGCAAAATTTAAGTGAAATGATGCAAAATATCCAACCAAAAATGACGCAACTAATGGCTTTGGGAGCGGCATGTTTGCTATATGCGGTACTAGTGAGTTTTGTGCTGAATAGTGATATTGAAGGTTTAGTGGCGCTAACGCAAAATAAGGCTGAGATGACTGAATCGCAAATGATGGCGATTATGCAAAAAATGTTTCCTTTTTTGCTCAAACTTTCGCTACTGTTAATTCCACTCATGATGGCCACGTGGTTTTCGCCTATGCTGATTGCATTTAATAATTACTCGTTGGTTAAAGCGATTAAATCCAGCATTGCAGGCTCGCTGCAATACATGATTGCTCTTGCTGCCGCATGGCTATTGCTTACTGTAGGTATTATTGCCTTGATGTTAATTGTGGGGATTGTCGCTGGTATTATCAGCAACCTAGTGCCAGTGTTGGGTCAAATGCTAATGTCGATGGTAGTGTTTGGCTGCTTATTGCTTGCAACCGCGTTAATGCTAGCGTTTCAATATGTGAGCTATCGCGACGTATTTAGAGCGGCTTAAACGCTAAAATGACATGCCTGAAACCCGCATGGGTGCTGGCTCGTAAGGAATGTATTTTTATATTTTTTCAAGCCTAGCATATTCCATCGCCAACTTTTTTAAGCCTTCGGGACCAAAATTTATTTTAATTTCTAAATTATCCGCATTGCCTTCGTAGCTCACCACTACGCCATCACCAAATTTGGCGTGGCGCACGCCTTGCCCAATTTTAAACGGATAAGCACTGTTGTTAAAAGAAGTTGTTTTGCTAGGTGCTTGCATGCTGCTGTTTGTATATTGCGGTCTAGACGCAGGCTTTGTGTTTAGACGCTTCAATAGTGCTTCGGGAATCTCATCTAAAAAGCGCGATGGAATGCCATAACGCACTTGTCCATGCAGCATGCGGCTTTGCGCGTGACTAAGGTATAAGCGTTGCCGCGCGC
>JANNFN010000155.1:0-8087 GCA_031379885.1 Methylotenera sp. | reverse complement strand
GGGCGTGAATTGGGCTTTGCCGAAATTGGCATTACCGATACCGATTTGACGAGTGCGGAGGCCGAACACCAAGCGTGGATTAAAAAAGGCTTTCATGGTGACATGGATTATATGGCAAAACATGGCACAAAACGCACGCGCCCTGCTGATTTAGTGCCAAATACTGCGCGGGTGATTTCGGCTAGGCTGGATTATTTGCCACCCAAAACCCAAGATAGCTGGCAAGTGATGGAGAATGGCGAGAAAGCGTTTATTTCGAGATACGCTCTAGGGCGTGATTACCACAAAGTAATGCGCCAAAAGTTGCAAAAATTGTGCGATAAAATCGCAGAGAATATTAACAAGTTTGAATATCGCGTATTCACAGACAGCGCGCCGGTGCTAGAGGTCGCGCTAGCAGAAAAAGCTGGCTTAGGTTGGCGCGGCAAACATACGCTGCTGATTAACAAAGAACATGGCTCATGGTTTTTTCTGGGTGAAATTTACACCAACTTACCGTTGCCGATAGATGCAAAAGCCAGCAATCATTGTGGCAGTTGCGCATCGTGCATTGATATATGCCCTACCCGCGCTATTACAGCTCCTTACGAGGTTGATGCACGGTGTTGCATCTCCTACCTCACCATTGAGCTTAAAACCGCCATCCCTGTTGAATTGAGGCCATTGATAGGCAACCGCGTGTATGGCTGCGACGATTGCCAATTGGTGTGCCCGTGGAATAAATTTGCAGAAATTACCCAAGAGCCAGATTTTAACGTGCGCAACGGTTTGGATGACATCAGCTTGGTGGAATGTTTTGGCTGGAGCGAGGCAGAATTTACGCAAAAAATGGCTGGCAGCGCGATTTTTAGAATTGGTTACACGCAATGGTTGCGCAATATTGCCGTGGGTTTAGGTAACGCGCCAAGTTCACCTCAAATAATAAGCGTCTTAAAAACACGCGAACACGACAATAATGCATTGCTGCGAGAGCACGTAGAATGGGCGTTGCAACAACAGTTAACGCAGATTGTTTTGTAACGTTTGTTTTATTCAGGGTCTGCTGGTGAACTCGAATCGGCATCTGGCTCAAATACTGGTATTGGATCCAATACAATTTTAGCACCGCTACTGGTTGATTCATTGCTATTGTTTGAGTTAATGTCGCCGTTTGAGATTTCTGAAGGATTTGTATGCCTATCCTCCTGCGTAATTGGCGCATTCAGCTTGGGATATATATCCAACGCTAATCTATACTGGTACTCGCCCGCCGGCTTGTAGACACTCAATTTAGGCATAGCCTCTGCTTTCAAATCAACCACGATCCGTGTAATGCCTTGCTGGAATTTGGCGACGCGCACTTGCTTAATGACAGAGTCATCGAGTAGCGTTTGAGTGGTTAATGTTTTTAGCGGTTGGTTAACCTGAATATTTTTTATATCCAACACAATACGGTCTGGACTTTTAAGAACTAATATTGAATATGAAATTGCTTGATCGGTTTCAATGGTGATGCGTGTGTATTCGCTCGTAGGCAACATACTGGAAGTGATTACCGTCGCGGCGTAAATATTGACGCTTGTGAGCAACAAAGCACAAACCAGTAGAATCGGAATTATAAAAACAAGTGAATTTACGACACGATGATGCACGAATGCAATATCCTAACTCATCACAATGCCAACATGGCAGCGCCTAACATGCCAGCCGTGTCATTGGCGGAAGATATTTTTATTGAAATTTTGCCACGTAAAACGGGAATCAAATCTGCGTCTAGCCTTGCGTTAAAAGCATTTTGCATTAAATCCCAAGCCTGGCTCATACCGCCACCAATCACCACATTGGGCACATCTAGCACTTTTTGCACATGCGCCAACATCGTCGCAAGACTTTCCCCTGCTTGATGATAGGCTTTTAGCGCATATTCATCGCCAGCACGAGCGAGCGTAGCAATTTCATGCGCGGTGAGTTTTTGATGAGTCAGTTCATCGTAACTAATGGAAACACCACTGGCAGAGGCGTATTGCTCTACGCAGCCCTTATTGCCGCAACCGCATTGTCTGTCACTTGGTTTAACGATGATGTGCCCAACTTCCATCGCACAGCCATGCTGACCTGAATATACGCTGCCATTTAAAATAAAACCACCACCAACACCTGTACCTAAACCAATGTAGATCAAACCTGCGTCTGGCTTACCTGCTAGGCAATATTCACCATACGCTGCCGCATTCGCATCGTTTTCTACAACGACTTTTTTACCAAGTTGATTGCCTAATTCTTTTGCAATGTTGATGTTTTTTAAACCAGGCAAATTGGGTGATTGAGCGAGTATATTTGTGGTTGGGTCGATAAACCCGGGAAAGCCAACACCAATTGCATCAACTTCTGGATATTGTTTTATTAAAAAAGTGATTTCATCAGTAAACATTCTAATAATTTCGAAACCAACATGTTCTGGCAAAAGTTTCTTGCACATCAAACTTAGATTTTTTTCTACGCGATATTGTTCGACAATTTTTTCACCCTGAAAAACGCCTACGCGAAAATTAGTGCCACCAACGTCGATACCAAACGTCAATGCCATTTATTCGCCCGATTTGATTGCTTGATTGCTTTTTTAATGCATTCTATTTGCACTTTTTGAAGTGTATCCCAATCAAATCGCCATTGCCAGTTACCCCCCATTGTGCCGGGCGTATTCATGCGATGCTTGGTATCCAAACCCAAAACGTCTTGCATAGGGATAATTGCCATATTGGCTTTTGTGCCCAAAGCCAACTCTATCAACGCATGCGGCATGCTAGGTTTATTGGTTACTGGTTCATTTGTATTCAACTTAGTGTGCAGATCATTTTTTGCATGCTCATCTAATTGCAAGTACCAACCCAGCGTGGTGTCGTTATCGTGCGTACCTGTATAAACCACACTATTTTGCTCAATGTTTTGTGGTAGGTATGGATTTTTGTCATCACCGCCAAAGGCAAATTGCAAAATCTTCATTCCAGGCATGTTGTACTGCTCACGCAATGCATCTACTTCTTCGGTAATTACTCCTAAATCTTCGGCGATTAAATACATTGATGGAAAGCGCTTGGTAATGGCATGTAATAGCGCATTGCCAGGCGCTGGTGGCCACTTGCCATTAATCGCCGTATCTTCATTTGCTGGAACTTCCCACGCTGCTTGCAACCCTCTAAAGTGGTCGATACGCAGCATATCAAACATACGTTGCTGCGTGCGCATACGCATGAGCCACCATTTAAAACCATTGGCCTGCATTGCTTGCCAGTTGTAGTGTGGGTTACCCCAGCGCTGGCCAGTTGCACAAAAGTAATCAGGCGGGACACCTGCCACCACTTGCATATTTTTATTAGAATCCAGTTTAAACAAATGCGGTTTTGCCCAAACGTCAGCACTATCAAAAGCTACAAAAATGGGTATGTCGCCAAACATGGCTACGCCATGCTTATTCGCATAAGTTTTTAATGCTTGCCACTGTCTAAAAAACAAAAACTGTGTAAATTTAATGACGGCAATTTCTAATGCATAACGCAGTTTTACTTTTTTCATGACTGCAGGCTGTTTGTTTTTGTAGGCGTTTGGCCAAGCGTTCCAACTAATATGCTTAAACTTTTCTCTTAACACTAAAAATAAAGCGAAGTCGCCCAACCAACCGACATTTGCATGACAAAAGTTGACGAATTCTTTTTGCAACTCAACGTTAGAATGTTGCTTATAATGCATATAAGCCTTGCCTAGTATGGCGTGCCTATTGGCTTTCAGGTTAGCGCCCTCTATTGCCAAATCTTGTTGATTGAGCAAGTTTTGTGCAACTAAATTTTCTAAACTAATAAACGCTGGATTACCCGCATGCGCGCTTAAACACTGGTAAGGCGAACCATCATCATGTGGCATATTGAGCGGTAATGTTTGCCAAACACTGGCGCCAATATTTACTAAAAAATCTACAAATCGACTCGCATCTTCACCCAAATCGCCAGAAGGTAAAGAGCTGATGTGCAGTAGTACGCCTGCACTACGGCCTTGATTAAGTGAATTTAGTAACATTAAGTTTAATTTTCTTGTCCACGTCTCATCGTTCCACTTAAACCATCACTTGATTGCGCTAAACTATTGACGCTAATCGCACTGGACAAACTGGTTGGCACGGGTTGTTTTAGCAATAAATAAAGATTTGTTAAATTTCGTCTATAAAGGTGATCGAAGCTGCTCGCACTTGAGGCTGGGTTGTAATCACCTAACCACCAAAACCAATCAGAACCCTCGCAAACAGAGAGTTGCTGTTCGCAAAGTTTTTGTTCTTTTGCGCTTAATTTTCCAGCCTTAAATACCTTGTCATAGACTTTTTTGGCGTCGCACAGCAAATCCCAACCGTAATTTTTATCTTTACTACCAATCCAGGTGCTCAAAGTACCATACACCCAGCTACCAGCAGCAATTTCAGGCAAATTGCCACAAAAAACTTTGTAAGGGCTTTTTTCTGGGGTGTTTATTGCTTGCAGTATTTCAGATTGAGTCACCATTTCTATATTTGGATGGTTCGCTAAAGCCTGATAAAGCTCGGTTAAAAAGTAATAACCATTATAGGGGTAGTACTCCCAAGCATTTTCACCATCCAAAATAACGCTTACTACTGGATTCTCCGGTTTTTGATAGGTCGCGTGGATATGTTCTAAGGATTGAATAAAATCTCGCACTGCATCCGTACTATGTATTTTGGCGTACTCGAACCCAATTTTATCCGAGAGTCTGTCGTCCCTAAAAAAACATACAATATCGCCTTGCTCCCCTTGTACTTTATATGGCTTATATAAATACTCATGACGAGAAACCAAAGCTTTATCTGGATTAGATTTATGTAGGCTATTGGTTAATACACCCTCTCCTGACGCGGCCCATTTTACCCCTTGTTCTGCCATTAATAATAAACTTTTTTTAGAGACAGCACCCTCTGCAGGCCACATGCCTACTGGCTTTACGCCGAAACGACTAAAATGAGATGCTTGTGCATCTTGTATATGGTTAATCGCACGCGCTTCACCACCATCGTATTGAGGCGAAAAGGGTAAAGTGGCATTCGGCATCGCGTCTAACGTGCATTTAAAATCTAACATTAAAGGCAAAATGGGATGGTAATGCGGGGTTGAGGAAATCTCAATCTGGCCGCGTTGTTGCAAAGCTTTGTATCGCGGAATCAGATCTGAAATCACTTCACCTATCAAATCAAATAAAGCACGTCGGTCGGTATAACTAAAATGGCTACCTTTTATCACTAACAATTTCACTAAATTGTTGTTACGCCTAATATTTTCGCCCATCCAAGCCAAGTGGTACCAAACCAGTAAATCTGCTTTATACTGGCCCGAGAAATATTGCAGATTAATATCTTCCCCCGACTGACTGGCAACTTGATACAAATGGTATAGACGCTGATATTGCGCATAAGGCGCCAGCATTTTTTCATGATGACTTTTGAAGCAGCTTTCTACGATCAATTGACACTGATCTGCTGCAAGACCATCTAAACTTTGCTTACCTAGCAAAGCCAATAACGGATCGCGCATTTTATTCGCTTTAAACTGCGCCACGTAATCTTCCAGCTGATCCAATAAAATTGGCACATAATTAAAGCTCACACGCGCTTTAACATTGGCTTCAAGATGATATGCCATATCAGAATAATCTTTAATGGCATGCAAATAGGTCCATGGCAACACGTATTCACCCGATATCGAGTCGCGGTAATCGGGTTGGTGCATATGCCAATAAAGGGAAATTAAAAGTTTAGGAGGGGTCATTATAATTTTTCTTGCCGCTATTAAAATTTAGCTATTTATCTTATGTAAACTAACTTATCTTAAGTGTTAACTGACTGGTCTTACAATATTTATCATTGATATTTACTTGGCACCATAAGTAACCGGTCTAAATTGACCCAGCATTTCACGTGTGACTAAAATGGTACCTTTTTCAGAAACATAAAAACGTTTTTTATCGGCTACAGGGTCAAACCCGATCTCCATGCCTTCAGGCACATGCACACCTTTGTCAATCACTACATTTTTAAGTTTTACATGTCGATTAATCACCGCGTTTGGCAAAATAACTGCGCCTTCAATTTTACAAAAACTATGTATGCGTACGTTTGAAAACAGTACCGAGCTAACTACAGATGAGCCACTAATTAAGCAGCCGCCTGAAACTAATGAATCAACTGCCTCACCTCTTCTGTCATCATCGTTAAACACGAATTTAGCCGGCGGCAATTGTTCTTGATAAGTCCATATCGGCCATAAATTATCGTACATATTCAGCTCTGGAATCACGCGAGTAAGCTCCATATTGGCCTGCCAATATGCATCTACCGTACCAACGTCGCGCCAATAGTGAAAGCCATTTCTTGCGCCAACACAACTATCTGCAAAACGGTGTGCATACACGCGTGCTTTAGAAATTAAATGGGGAATGATGTCTCCACCAAAATCATGTGTTGAGTTCTCATCTTCTGCATCGCGCATCAGTTGCTCGTACAAAAAGCCCGCGTTAAACACATAAATACCCATACTTGCTAGTGCTTGCGTATTATCGCCAGGCATATGTTTTGGGTTTGCTGGTTTTTCAGCAAATTCAATAATCTTATCTTCATCATCTACCGCCATCACGCCAAATCCTTTGGCCTCTTCAAGCGGAACGTTAATGCAAGCTACCGTCATATCTGCATTATTTTTCACATGGCAAGCCAACATTTGGCCGTAATCCATTTTATAAATATGGTCACCGGCCAATATCACTACGTATTCAGCTTGGCTAGCACGTAGAATATCTAGATTTTGAAAAACCGCATCCGCTGTACCTTTGTACCAATCTTCGGTATCACGCTGCTGCGACGCTGGTAACAAATCCACGTACTCATTAAATTCACCACGTAAAAACCCCCAACCACGCTGAATGTGGCGCATCAGACTGTGTGACTTGTACTGCGTGACCACACCCACGCGGCGAATGCCCGAGTTAATGCAGTTTGACAAAGGGAAATCGATAATACGGAACTTACCGCCAAATGGCACTGCTGGCTTAGCACGGTGGCTGGTCAAGTCTTTTAAGCGACTGCCACGTCCGCCTGCTAATATAAGTGCTACTGAATTTTTGGTGAGATTGCTGACAAAACGTGGTGAACTGGTATCTTTTTCCATGACAATTCTTCTCAAAATAACATTTTTTAAAATTTGATTAAGATCTCAAATTCAGCTTGATAAAGTTTGCTGCAGTTTTACTGTGCAGCTAACAATAACGTGGCAACTAAAGCGTCTAAATTCAGCGGTTAATTACCACTATGTGTCATTATAGGCGCAATAAAGCGCTATAATCTATATGCGCGCAATTAATTTGTTACATTTAATTTACATTTAAGAAGTTTATTTTGTTAAAACTCACATCTATAAAAATTGAGCAGCTGCAACTAAATTTAATTTTAGGTGCAAAGCATCATGATCCATTTAATTTTTTAGGTTTGCACGAGGTTGCAGCCAGTAAAACCGCAAAAAAACACTTTGTTTTTCGTACGTTTTTGCCTAGCGCTAGTGCAGTCTGGCTAAAGGTTGGAACAGGTTGGCAGCCACTAGAACGAATGCATGTGGATGGTCTATTTACTTGGCAAGGCAGCACACTACCCGCTTCACCCTGCTTGATAAAAGTGGAATATGCCGGAAAAACCATCGAGACGCATGATGCCTACTCATTTATACCGTTTATCACGGATGATGAACTGCATTTGTTTGCCGAAGGTCAATTAAATCACGCTTACAACACCTTAGGTGCGCATGAATGCGAATGGCAAGGTGTAAAAGGCGTAAGTTTTGCGGTATGGGCACCCAGCGCAGAGCGCGTCAGCGTGGTGGGCAACTTTAACCACTGGGATGGCCGCATCAACCCAATGCGGGTGCGTGGCGGCAGTGGCGTTTGGGAGCTTTTTATACCGAACCTTACCGCAGGCGATTTATATAAATTTGAAATTCGCAATCGCATTGGGTTGATGCGGCCATCCCAGTGGTTAAAGTTGCCCACCACGCTGACGCGCTCTGCGC
>JANNFN010000119.1:0-10604 GCA_031379885.1 Methylotenera sp. | reverse complement strand
GGTTTAACTTACATTCATATATCAGTTATCCCAAACAATATAGAGCCTAGTCAAATTGACGCGTTTAGTGCAGCCTATAATTTAGCGGCAAAACCTATTTTAGGCTTTTGCAGAACAGGCAACCGCGCAGGCAATATATTTAAACTTGCTCAAACAGGCAACTCACAGCAAACTACATCTCCAAAAGGATTAGTTGCCTGGTTTAAAAGTAAATGTTTAATCACTCGTCTATGGCGTTGGTATAAAGCGAAATGTCCATTAATGATAACAACTAAAGCCTGTTGCAAAAGAGGTTAAGATAATTAAAGAAATAAGATGATTGATGTTCAACTCATTAGCATTTGTCTAGGCTTATTAGTAGGCTTGGTTTTAGCTCTCACGGGTGCTGGCGGTTCAATCTTAGCCATTCCACTACTAATTCTTGGTCTTAATCTTAGCATCACTCAAGCAGCGCCTATAGCATTACTGGCTGTCATGTCAGCCGCAAGTATTGGCGCTGCACAAGGTTTGCGCACTGGAATTGTGCGCTACAAAACAGCACTGTTAATTGCAGCATTTGGAATTGCGTTTGCGCCGCTTGGCGTATGGCTTGCCAAGCGTTCACCCATTCTAGTACTCAACCTAGTTTTTGCGGCTGTATTAGTCTTCGTGGCTTGGCGTATGTGGCAACAAAGTACCCAAACGCTACAAACAAATAAAAACAAACCTGCGCCAGCATGTGTCATAAACCCCGCCACTTCTAAATTATTTTGGACAGCCTTATGCACAAGGAGGCTTGTGATTACAGGTGGCGTAGCTGGTTTACTCTCTGGTTTATTGGGCGTGGGTGGTGGCTTTGTAATCGTGCCAAGTTTACGCAAAGTGAGTAACTTTGATATGCAAACTACTATTGCCACCTCACTCACTGTAATTGCGCTAATATCCGTTGCAAGCGTGTTTACTTATTTGCTTCACGGTGATATTAACTGGAAGATTGCAACGCCATTTGTTGTGAGTACAATGATTGGTATGTTTGCCTTTAAGCTATTCAGCAACAAAATACCAGCAAAATTTAGCCAGCGCAGCTTTGCGGTGTTATCTGTTATGGCTGCTGTTATAATGACTATTAAATCCTTGAGTTAGTAAGCGCACCATGATTTCACAATATTTAATTCATCTTAAACGCTTAAATAATGCTGATAAATTTGGTCGATTAGCCATTGAACTCATCATCATTATAATTATCAAAGTAGCGTTACTTTGGTTGCTGTGGTTGTTCTTTTTTTCTCACCCAATTGCAAAAGACGAAAGACAGTTGGCCGTCACACGTATGATATTAAATCATTCTAATTAGTTAGGCGTTTACTTTATGCTGCCCTCTGCAGAAGTTGTTGATCTCTCCCGCTTACAGTTTGGCGCAACAGCGCTTTACCATTTTCTATTCGTGCCTCTCACGCTAGGTTTGTCGTGGATGTTAGTCATCATGGAATCTGTATATGTGATGACGGGCAAACAAGTTTACAAAGACATGACCAAATTTTGGGGTAAATTGTTCGGCATTAATTTTGCAATGGGTGTCACCACAGGTATTACTTTGGAGTTTCAGTTCGGCACCAATTGGGCTTATTACTCACACTATGTGGGCGACATATTTGGCGCACCACTTGCCATTGAAGGCATGATGGCTTTCTTCTTAGAATCCACTTTCGTTGGCTTGTTTTTCTTTGGTTGGGACAAACTTTCAAAGGAAAAGCATTTGATGGTCACTTTCTTGGTGGCATTAGGCTCAAATCTATCCGCCTTATGGATATTAATTGCCAACGGTTGGATGCAAAATCCTGTAGGTGCAGAATTTAACTATGAAACTATGCGTATGGAAATGACCAACTTTGCAGCACTTATTTTCAATCCCGTGGCGCAAGTAAAATTTGTACATACTGTCGCGGCTGGCTACACAGCAGCATCCATGTTTGTCTTAGGTATATCTTCCTGGTACTTGCTTAAAGGTCGCGATACAGGATTTGCGCTACGATCCATTGCTGTGGCATCAGGCTTCGGTCTAGCTTCGATACTTTCCGTCATTATTTTGGGAGATGAGTCGGGCTACACCACTGGTGAAGTACAAAAAGTAAAACTTGCAGCAATTGAGGCCGAATGGCACACCGAGCCAGCACCTGCGGCATTTACAGCCTTTGGCTTGCCCAACCAGAATGAGGAGCGTACTGATTATGCAATAAAAATCCCTTACTTATTAGGCATTATTGCTACGCGATCCTTAGATGAAGAAGTTACAGGGCTAATTGAAATTAAAAATCAAAATGAAGCGCGCATTCGTAATGGTATGCAATCTTATGCCGATTTACAGCGCTTGAAATCTGGTGATAAATCTGAAGCTTCCATCTCGGCATTTGAGAAAACCAAAGATGATTTAGGCTTTGGCTTGCTACTTAAAAAATATACGCCCAATGTTACCGATGCAACAGAGGCACAAATCAAACAAGCAGCTCGCGACACAATCCCTAATGTATTTGCACTGTTCTGGTCATTTCGTATTATGGTAGCAATGGGTGTGCTGATGCTGTTTATCTTTGCAGCCTCATTTTACTTTACCGCCAAGCGTACGATTGCAAAGCAAACCTGGTTATTACGACTGGCACTGTACGCCATTCTGGCGCCATGGATTGCCGCTGAAACGGGATGGATTGTCGCTGAAATGGGACGTCAACCTTGGACGATTTCAGGCATATTGCCCACGCATCTATCAACTTCCTCATTGTCGGTAGGTAATCTTTACTTCAGCTTGGCCGGATTTATTGGCTTTTATACACTATTGCTAGTCATCGAATTATTCCTGATGTTTAAATACGCCAGATTAGGGCCGTCTAGCTTACACACAGGCCGTTACTTTTTCGAAAAAAATACGCCTAAAGCGAACGCATCATGATGTTTGATTATGAAACTCTAAAACTTATTTGGTGGGTGTTGATCGGTGTATTACTGATTGGCTTTGCCGTGATGGATGGCTTTGATATGGGTGTAGCGGCATGGCTACCATTTCTAGGCAAAACTGATGATGAGCGCAGAGTTATTATTAACACCATCGGCCCCACTTGGGAAGGCAATCAGACTTGGCTTGTCACCGCGGCAGGCGCCATTTTCGCAGTATGGCCTTTAGTCTACGCTGCTGCCTTTTCTGGGCTATATATTGCTTTATTGCTTGTTTTATTTGCACTTTTTTTCCGCCCAGTCGGTTTTGATTACCGCAGTAAATTAGCTAATCCAAATTGGCGTAATGGCTGGGATTGGGCCTTGTTTGCTGGCGGGGCGATTCCAGCTTTGGTGTTTGGTGTTGCATTTGGCAATTTATTTATTGGCTTGCCTTTTCATTACGACGATACTTTACGTTCGTTTTACACGGGCAGCTTTTTTGACTTGCTCAACCCATTTGCACTGCTCAGTGGAGTAATTAGCTTAAGCATGCTCATGATGCATGGTGCGATTTACTTACAATTACGCACCGATGGTGCAGTGCAAAAGCGCGCACAAAAAGCCGCACTGATCACTGGTATTTTATGTGCTGCAGCTTTCGCACTTGCTGGCATTTGGATTGGCTATGGTATTGATGGCTATATTATTACTTCAACGCAAGATGTGAATATGGCGCTTAACCCATTAGCCAAAACTGTAGAGAAATCGGCTGGAGCGTGGCTTAGCAATTACCATACTTATTCTTGGATGATGCTTGCACCAGTCGCTGGCTTTGCTAGTATTGCTTTATCGCTATTTAATGCACGATTCAAAAATGAACGTACTGCATTTATGTTTAGTAGTATCGCCATCGCGGGCATTATTTTAACTGCTGGCTTTTCACTATTTCCATTCGTTATGCCTTCCAGCACAAATCCCGCAAGTAGTTTAACCATATGGGATGCGGTATCTAGCAAAAAAACTCTCGCTATAGTATTAATTGTCACCATTATATTTGTACCGTTAATAATGATGTATACCGCTTGGGTTTATCGCGTCTTGCGTGGAAAAATTACTATTCAATCGATTAAAGACAACACGCATACAGCGTATTAATTTTTCTAAATTAGGAGAATAAAATGTGGTATTTCGCATGGATACTAGGCGTCGGACTTGCGCTAGCTTTTGGCATCATCAACGTCATGTGGTTAGAGGCCACACAGCCTGCTGACGACTGAAAATCCAATCACCAGCGCTTGCAGAATAAACACTAGCTTTATAGCGGAAGTTTTGAGGCCGCACTATTCATGATAATGGATTGATTAATTTGATCTTTTGCCAAGTTTGCCAGCAGTTCAACAATATAATCTAAATCATCTGTATCTTTCACTTTGCCTTTAAGCGCATCTTTTAATTCATTTAATGTCTGTGTCATGGCGAGATAACCCAAACGACGGTAGCTTTCAAATTGCTTCTCATCAAAATATTGATCTGCCGTACTATGATGAGGAAAAGCAGGTTGCTCCTTTTTATAACTCTGTAAATCTGCTGGCTCATCACCTGTGAGTGAACTTTTGATATACAGCAGCACACCCTGCAAGCCATCAGGGTATTGAATTTTTCCTATGGCGTCATGCTTAGCTGACAATTGCGTTTGTGTATCTTTGCGAACACTGTCAACACGCATATCAATATTTACACCTAAATCGATTTGGCATTGACGAATGGCACTGCCTAAATCTTCAAATTTATCATTTTCATCTTGGCCCACATCTACTGCAACTACAAGTCTACAACGACGACGTACTAGCTCATAAATCCCTAAGTTCTCAAAATGCCCACCATCAGATAAGAACAAATAATTTGAGCATTCATCTGACCTTGCGAACAACTCTTTCACCAAATAGCGAAAGCCAAATGGCGGGCTAATGTTTTTCCAAGCATCATTATTTAACGATGGATTACCATACCAACGCCCAAGCCGAACATTAAACATGGTTAACAAAAGTGCAGTTGCTGGCGCAGTATGATAACCCATATTGGGGCTAGCTGCTGCACCGCTTACCGCCACAATACTACCAAGTTTAACGCCTCTTTTGCTGGCAAACTGATGTGTGGGACGATAGCCGCCTTGCTTGTCTGGAAACTCAAAGCCACAATTCAAAGGTGTAAACGCAAATGAAGCTGCCTTTCGCTGCTGCCAAGCTAAATTTTTAGTAATGGTTAAATTAAGGGCTGTATTCACAATGTGATATGGCTTTTGCACGCACCCAGCAAAATTAATATCATCGTTTTCATCAAAACCTGTAAATGTACTGGGAGCGCGATGCTGGTTAGTTGCACCCAAATAGCAACGCGTTAAGCGATTTCGATAAAAATAATGCTGCGAGAATATATTAATGTCTACACGCCATGAGAAAAAGCCAGCAATGGCAGATGCAACTAGGCCAATAAAGGCATATGGGTAAATATTACCCCAGTCTTCTGGGAGCTTTTTTGCCATGACAAAAGTGCCAAAACTAACAAGCACCAGTAGACATAAAATGGCTAGCCAAGGCAAAACAATCGCCAGTTTTTCTTTTATTTTAAATGCGGAAAGCCCACTCGTTGCGCCGCTCTTACCTAATAACACTGCAGCCGCTGTAAGCACACTTAACACTGATAGTGACTCAAATGGTCTAGTAGATAACCAGTCATCTAGTTTTAGTGGTAAATACAGCATCAACACAAACACTAGCAGCCAAGCAAGACCTAAAAATGTAGTAACACCTCCCAAACGACCCCACCACTCGCGCATAAATGAGGTGATAGGCATGGTAGTGCCAAGCTGTCTGCCAGAAATGCCAATGCAGGCAATAATACCGAGTGAAATCGACCCTATTAGCACTGGCAGTGCGAGCCAATACGTGCTAATACTCGTATCGGCACCCACTTTTAGCCAATCATTAGGAATAATTGATGTTAATTTAGTTAGCCAACCTGCAAATAACATCGCACCAACCATGCCAATAGCTAAAATCCAGCGCCAATTAACGATGGTAAGCCAATTATTCAACCAGCTTGGCTTAGGTCGCATCGATACTTTTAACACTGCGAAACCTGCATACAGCATCAAAGCAATACCAAAAATCGCAGCTGTATCTGACACTAAATTTGGCATTACCAGCAATACGGCATTTGCAAAAAACACTCCGGCACTCAAGCTAACTAAGCTTGCCATCAGCACGATTTGATTCAGTAAAGTGTTGGTAAACCAAACCGAAATTGCGGCAAAAGCGTCGGTAGAAAGCCCAATTTTTGGCGTAAGATAATTGCTATATTGGCGCAAAAAACTTATCTCTGGCGCCTCTTGACCTGTACTCTTATTATCTGTGCGTAGCTTTGTTTGCACTTCGTCTAAATTTCCAATTGCACGCTGCAACATGGAAGTAAAAAAAGAACCTACATAGCCACCACCAGAAACCGTAGATAAGTAATCAAACTTCTTCAACAAGTCGGCATCAGCCAAGGCTTGCAACACACCCAAATTGAAGGTGGCGCTACGGATGCCACCACCAGAAAAGGCTACGCTAATTAAATCATCGGGAGGGGTGCTTTTATCAACACGGTTAGGCCGAATAATGGTATCGAATTCTTGCTGAACAATTTCGTCAAAAGACTTCTTAGCATCAGCCAATTGTGCATCTACTTTAGTTGTTGAGCTTACGCTTGATATTTGCATCATTTGCCCCTTAACACTAGCTACTTGACAATAAACGGCTCCTTAAATACTGGCAACCTTTTCTAAGCTAGCACGGTCAGAAATTTCCACATGGCCGCGCCCTAGCGCCACCCAACCTTTTTGTTCAAAACGTTTTAATTGGCGGCTGACTACTTCGCGCGCCGTGCCAAGCTCGTCCGCAATGAGCTGGTGCGTGCGGCCAATCGTGCTACTGCCAGAATCCAACAGTAGCTTGGCTAGGCGAGCATCAAGACTGTGAAATGCCACCTCATCTAACAACACAATTAAATCGCTAATTAGCACGCCATAATTGGTCATTACAAAACGTCGAAATACAGATGAATCAATCATCAATTGATTAAATGCAGCAGATGGAATGATGACATCACGAATAGGCTCTTCTACCACGGTGGAGGCAGGATAATTACTATGTCCTAGTAAACAGGTAGTGGTAATCACGCAGGTCTCACCGGCTGCCACACGATACAACAATATCTCGCGACCCGATGATGACATTTTATATACGCGAGATTGCCCTGCGAGCCGCATGACATAAGCACCGCAAGCACCGCCCTCGCTATAGCCAATAGTACCAATAGGTGCTTCTACGATACGTGCAGATTTAGTTAAAATATCGCGCGCGTTAGGCTCTAATTGCAATAGCGGTGGAAACTGCTCCAGCCAATCCAAGTTCTCCATATTCTCATCCTCATCAGCTTTTTAGTAAAACGCTGACACGGCGTTTTACTTTTCTAAGCTTTTATTAATTCTAAAGGTTTAAAATTTCCACTCAATACTGCAAGACTATCAGCACCCCACCATTGTTGCAATACACATGATTAAACGTTTCTAAATTCCAGCATTTAGCAAACTTAAAATCTCACCATACTTAGATTTTGTTGCGCAGTTGTAAAGAAAAAAATAAAATCCTAGCTTGATTTTAAATTAACCTTTCTCACTAAATATTTGGCTTACAAATTATTTGCAATTCAATTAATATTGGATATATTTGAATTTCTTACATTGGATAGATTTAATTTTTTATGGCTGAATACGACAATCTCAAGTTAGATCATCAACTCTGTTTCGCCCTGTATGCTGCAACACACTCTCTCACGCGCGCTTATCGTGTCTCGCTTGAAAAACTCGGCATTACTTATACACAATATTTGGTGTTGCTGGTGCTTTGGGAACAAGACGGTATTAGCGTTGGTAAAATTGCTCAGCGACTAGAGTTGGATTCTGCAACCCTTACCCCTATGCTTAAAAGATTAGAAGCTGCGGGTTTTGTGTCGCGACTTCGGAATTCCAAAGATGAACGTATCGTTGAAATCAAATTAACACTGGAGGGTAACCAATTAAAACATGAGCTTGCAAAAGTGCAACATGGTGTTGCTTGCCAAACAGGCTTAAACGAAAGTGACTTTAATCAGCTTAAAGATTCTTTGCATCGCTTGGTAGCAACCATGTCAAATTGCGAAGAGCCAAGTAAAAAATAAATTTAACCAATGCAAAAAAAGCTAGCTGCTATAGCTAGCTTTTAGACGTAACTTATTATTTTTACTAGTTACTATTTTCTTGTTGGCTCTGATACTGGTTTTTCAGCTGTCACAATTACTTTTCTGTAGCTTTCTAAATCTGCCATTAATTGGCTAATTTCATGATCCGGAATATTGTATGCATAAAATGTTTCTAAACACTCTACCAAGATAATATTAAATTCACGATTAGAAATATTCAAATGTGGATGACTATCTTTCATTGATTTACCACGGCCAAATTCGTCTGGTGTGTAGATTTTTGGGCCACCAGTTTCTTGAACCACCCAGTTTGTTAGCATCACTTTAAAGCCAGCTTTAGTCTCTGGTCTATCATGGATTGCTTTTAATTTTGGGTTAGCGTTTAACCCTCTGTTTAAGTAGATTTTATCTACTAAATGGTCAACAGTTTGTGCGATGTTATAAGTGCCACCTAAACGTGTGAACAAACTATCTTCTGCTAATGCTACCTGCGAAACTGACATTGTGCCAACTGCTGCAACTGCTAACAATAAACTGCTTAATTTAATTTTAAAAGACATTTTTCTTCTCCCAATGAGTATAAATAATTAACGCTTTAATTTTTAAAATACGTTTAGTTTTAAACTATGCTTAGCTTAAGTGCTGCACCTAACTTAAATGATAGTACATCTCTATATTTATGCTTCGCACAATCTTCTAATTACTAACAATTATAAAGATAACGTATTTTTATCACATAAATGATTAGTGTGCAATTAATTTATGCATTAAATATTATTTATTTTAAATTTTACTCATCAAGCTTTTCAACATTTCCAGCCCAAACCCAACGCCAAAACCATTTACATCACTTTGCACTGCCCCCAAGCCACCTTTACGATTGGTGCTAGATAAATCTGCATGCACCCAAGCCACGTCATTCTCAATAAATTTACCCATAAAACGTGCGGCTAACATGTGGTCACCACCACCCTCTAACGTGCATTGTTTTATATCGGCAATATCGCTATCTAAATCGCTATCCATGTCTTCTTCATAAGGGAAAGCCACAATGCGCTCTCCAGCCAACGTGCCCGCCCCTATTGCCTTACAGGCCAGCTCTGGTTTATTTGTAATCACACCACTCATGCGATCTGTCACAGCCACCGCCATGCTCCCGGTGAGCGTAGCGTAATCTAAAATCACATCTGGTTTTTGTCTGCATGCCAACGTGAGCGTATCTGCAAGCACCATGCGGCCTTCCGCATCGGTATGTACTATCTCAATCGTCATACCGTTAAGCGCAGTCACCACATCGTTTTGTTTATAGGCAAGCGGCCCAATATGGTTTTGTGCTATGGCTAACCAGCAGTCGATTTTTACTGGCAACGCTTGCAGTGTTGCCGCTGTTAATACACCTAGCGCTACCGCGCTACCGTTCATATCCTCATGCATACCTTGCATATATTTTGCGGGTTTTAGATTATGCCCACCCGTATCAAAGCAGATGCCCTTACCCACCAATGCAATATGTTTTTTAGCCCCTTTAGGTAAATAACTTAAATGCACAATTGCCGCATCCATCGGCTCACTGCCCTGTCCCACCGCATAAAATGCCCCCGCGCCCATTTTTTTAAGCTTTGGCATATCAAATTCTTCCCATGCCCAGCCATGTTCCTTAGCCAGTTTTTTTACTTTTTCACGATAAATCGTCGGCGTTAGCTCATTCGGCGGCAACATGGTTAAACTGCGGCACAGCGTATTCCCCGCTACGCGTGCATTAACATAGCCGTAATCATGGTTAGCCTTGTAGCCATAAATGCTTACCTCTTTTAATAACTTAGATTTATTATCTTTTTTTCGGCAAGGCAATTCCGCAGCATTTACCGTGGCAACATAATAAGCGGCACAAGCATTTGCTTCACGCGCGACTTCATCTCCAAATACACAAATTGCCAGGCTTTCTGGATGCTCATCTAATAAGGGTTTTACAGCCTTGCGCAATAACGAATGTTTTTGAAAAATATTAAGTTTTTCTGCTAACACCACAAAGGTAGCAACACCTCCACTTGGCAGCTCAACCGTCATTGGGCTTTTACTCAAATCTTTATATTTAACTTTGCTGCGTTTAAGTTTATTTTCCAGAATTCTGTTAAACGGAATGTTTTTCTCTGTTTTTTCATTCAGCACCAAAAGTATATGTTTTTCAGAAAATAACGCATCTTCACTACCAATAGCTGCATGTTGTGTTAATTTTAACGACATTTAATCACCCTTAACTCTTATATATTATCTAAGACAATGATAGCAAATCTATCTTAATACAAACCACAAAACCACGTTTTAACTTGACCAAAAAGCCTAAAAAAGCCACACTACAGTCTTTATAGAACATTCTAATTCACGTTTGGTTGCAGCGCTTTTGCATAAATTATACG
>JANNFN010000076.1:0-2815 GCA_031379885.1 Methylotenera sp. | reverse complement strand
GCAGCTTCTATGGGCGAACTAAAAGGCGTGCTGGGTTATACCGATGAAAAAGTTGTTTCAACTGATTTTCGTGGCGAGCCAGCGGCATCAGTATTTGATGCCGACGCAGGCATTATGTTGGATTCCACATTTGTAAAAGTGGTGGGTTGGTATGACAATGAATACGGCTATACCTGTAATTTATTGCGTCTCGTACAACACGTAGCTAAATAAACATAGGTAAATAATAAGATGTCCTCAATCATTAAAATCACCGATCTTAATCTAGCTGGAAAGCGCGTATTTATTCGCGCTGACCTCAATGTGCCAGTGAGTAATGGCAAAGTCACTTCTGATGCACGCATCACCGCCAGCATGGCCACGATTGAATATGCACTTAAGCAAGGCGCAAAAGTCATGGTGACTTCGCATTTAGGCCGCCCTGAAGAAGGTGTTTATTCTGAAGAAAACTCACTGCAACCCGTTGCAGATGTGATTTCTGAAAAGCTCGGTAAAAAAATTCGGCTAGTAAAAAATTGGCTAAGTGAAGAAGCGCCAGCGGGAAGTTTGACCATTGCGAATGGTGAAATGGTGCTATTAGAAAATTGCCGTTTCAACGTTGGCGAAAAGAAAAATAATGATGAGTTATCCAAAAAATACGCCAGCTTGTGCGATGTGTTTGTGATGGACGCATTTGGTACTGCGCATCGCGCAGAAGCAAGCACGCATGGTATAGCCAAGTACGCACCGATTGCATGTGGCGGCATTTTGCTTACTGAAGAATTAGATGCGCTCACTAAAGCCTTATTAAATCCAAAACGCCCAATGGTGGCGATTGTGGGCGGTAGTAAAGTCTCAACCAAATTAACCGTGTTGGAAAGCCTAGCCGAAAAAGTAGACCAAATGGTTGTAGGTGGAGGAATTGCCAATACGTTCATAAAAGCGGCGGGTTTCGAAGTAGGAAAATCGCTGTGTGAAGATGATTTAGTGCCCACTGCTAAAGCGTTGATGGAGAAAATGAGCCAACGTGGTGCAGCTGTGCCAATTCCCGTCGATGTGGTGTGCGGTAAGAAATTCGATGCTAATGAGCCAGCAGTGAAGAAAGACGTGGGTTCTGTGGCTGCGGATGATATGATTTTTGATATTGGCGCGAAATCTGCTAATGAATTAGTAGAAATTATTAATAATGCTGGCACCGTAGTTTGGAATGGCCCAGTTGGCGTGTTTGAGTTTGATCAGTTTGCGGAAGGTACCAAAACCATTGCAAATGCGATTGCAAATACTAAGGCCTTTACCTTGGCTGGTGGTGGCGATACTATTGCTGCGATACAGAAATATGGCATTTACGATAAGGTAAGTTATATTTCAACAGCGGGTGGTGCGTTTTTAGAGTTTTTAGAGGGAAAAAAACTGCCAGCCGTGGAAATTTTAGAAAGCCGTGCTAAAGGCTAACGAGTGCTGACTTTCTATAACAACAAGGAAGGGGCAAAAGCCCCTTTTTTTGTTTAGGCAAAATTTTGTTCAGATAAAAAATAGAAATGATATTAAGAAAAACTAAAATTGTTGCAACATTGGGACCTGCTTCAGCGAGTGAGGAGATGATCGCGCGCTTGATAATCGCTGGCGTTAATGTAGTGCGGCTTAATTTTTCGCATGGCAGCGCACAAAATCATATTGAGCGTGTCGAAATTGTACGTAAAATCGCTGCCAACCTTGGTCGCCCAGTGGGCGTATTGTGCGATTTGCCAGGCCCTAAAATTCGTATTGGTAAGTTTGAGTCGGGTAAAATCTCGCTTAACTCTGGCGATCCATTTGTGTTGAATGCGGATTGTGAATTAGGCGACCAATTTCAAGTCGGCTTGGATTACAAAAACTTGCCGCAAGAAGTGTCTGCTGGCAATGTGCTGTTGTTAGATGATGGTCGTATTACTATGTCGGTAGACCATGTTAAAGGCAATCAAATTCACTGTGTAATACTTGCTGGAGGCACGCTATCAAACAATAAGGGTATTAATTTGCAGGGTGGTGGACTTGCGGCGGATGCGCTTACTAAAAAAGACCTCGAAGACTTAAAAGTAGCCGTCGCACTCGAGGCAGATTACATCGCTATTTCTTTTCCTAAAAATGCGCAAGATATTTTATCTGCCAAAGCTTTAGTGAAAAAAGCAGGTGGCACCGCTAGCATCATCGCCAAAATAGAACGTGCAGAAGCAATTGATAATTTAGAAGCCATTATTGAAGCGTCTGATGCCATTATGGTAGCGCGAGGTGATTTGGGCGTGGAAGTAGGTGATGCGGCTGTGCCAGGCTTGCAGAAGCGTATGATACGCATGGCGCGCGCTCAAAATAAACTAGTCATTACCGCCACGCAAATGATGGAGTCGATGATAAGCAGCCCGATTCCGACCCGTGCGGAAGTATCTGACGTGGCCAATGCTGTACTGGATGGCACCGACGCAGTGATGTTATCAGCTGAGACAGCAAGCGGCCAATATCCGCTAGAAACGGTGCAGGCGATGCACCGTGTATGTGTAGAAGCTGAAAAAGAATATGAAGGTTTGCATCGTGTTGAGCCTCGAGCAGGCCTTTTCCAACATACTGATGAAGCGATTGCTGCGGCTGCTATTTTTACATCTCAGCATTTCAAAGTGAAGGCGATTGCAGCATTGACTCAATCTGGAAATGCGGCACAATGGCTATCACGCGCTGATAGCAGCGTGCCCATTTATGCGCTTTCACCTGACAAAGTTGCGCGCCGAAAATTAACGCTTCATCGCAATGTATTTCCTTTCCCTATTGAGCAGGGTGGCAAAAATAGAGATGAAATATTGCTAGA
>JANNFN010000052.1:0-8394 GCA_031379885.1 Methylotenera sp. | reverse complement strand
GGCGACACGCTTTCAACCTCCAGCCAAGTCATTGGTTTAAGGCAAAACTCTAATGCAAAAAATGGTGTGGTGTATGTGCGTTCAACTGCGGTAAATCAGCGTAACGAACCCGTATTAAGCTGGGTACGCTGGGTGATGGTTCATAAAAGCGATTTAAATAGAGTTGCGCCTATGACGGTGGTTCCAACATTACCAAATTTTGTTGCTGTAGAAAATTTGAGCGTTCCGTCATTCTTTTCAGCCAAAAATTTTGATGCAAAAATTACAAGTGGCGAATATTTTTGGGAAGATTACCAAGCAGGTGAGCGCATCAACCACGCGGCGGGCATGACAATTAATCCTGCTGACCATACACTTGCAACACGACTTTATCAAAACAACGCACGCTTGCATTTTGATGCCTTTGCCATGAAATCTTCACCATTTGGCCAGCGCTTGGTGTATGGCGGCGTGGTGATTTCACTTTGTCGCGCGCTATGTTTTGAAGGCTTAGAAAATGCACTGACTATTTTAGCCATTAACGCTGGCACACATGCCAATCCTAGCTTTGCTGGCGATACGATATATACCGCGACTGAAGTTCTAGATGCCTGGGAGTTGCCAAATAAAGACATTGCTGCTTTGCGTTTACGCATGATAGGCATAAAAAATATGTCACCAAGTGACTTAACAGAAATTAAAGTAGGCAAAGGCTATCACCCAAATGTGGTGTTAGATTTAGATTACACCGTAGCAATGCCCAAAAAAAATATAGGCAGAGGAAATAAGTAATATGGTACATCCAAATGATGCGTTGTTCGGTGGTGAAGAACCATTCCCACTGATTCCCGCTTGCGAACATTTTGCGGGTAGCGAAAAATTAATATTAAAAGCACTTGCCCTGCAAGATACTATTGGCGCGGTGTTTGATATTACCTGCGATTGTGAAGATGGCGCGGCATCGGGTCAAGAAAATGATCATGCTGAAATGATTGTGCGCGTGTTAAATTCTGAAGCGAACGTACATAAAATGGCTGGCGCGCGAATTCACGACTACACACACCCTGCTTGGAAATTAGATATAGATATTTTAGTCGGCGGCGCTGGTAGGTTATTGAGCTATATCACAATTCCAAAATGTACGGATATTGACCAAGCCAAAGAAATGATTGCCTATATTCAAAAAATAGCAACGTTTCACGGAATCACACGGGAAATTCCTGTGCATATTTTGATAGAAACGCACGGCGCGTTGAATCAAGTGCATGACATTGCAAAATTGCCGTGGGTGCAAGTGTTGGATTTTGGTTTGATGGATTTCGTCAGTGCGCATCACGGCGCGATTCCAGCATCCGCCATGCGCAGCCCTGGTCAGTTTGAACACCGTTTATTAGCACGCGCTAAAGCTGAAGTGGTGGCTGCAGCGCTCGCCAACGGCGTGGTGCCTGCGCACAATGTAACGCTAGACTTAAAAAATGTAGAAACGACCTTCAGCGATGCAAATCGTGCGCGCAACGAGTTTGGTTTTATGCGTATGTGGAGTATTTACCCAACGCAAATTCAAGCGATTGTTGATGCAATGAAGCCGAATTTCGACGAAGTGGCTGACGCGGCGAATATCCTATTAGCTGCTCAACAAGCCGATTGGGGGCCGATTCAATATGCAGGCGAACTACATGATAGAGCAACTTATCGCTATTTCTGGGAAGTATTGCAAAAAGCTAAGTTGACGATGACAGCAATTCCAGACGAAGCAATTCAGGCATTTTTTAGCTAAATTTAAAAATTTTTTAAGTAAAAACTATGACAAAACCTATCTCTGCAGGCGCACGTTTCCGCGCTGCATTAAAAGCCGAAAAGCCGCTTCAAATCATAGGCGCGATTAATGCCTACCATGCCATGCTCGCTAGCCAGAGCGGCTTCCAAGCGATTTATTTATCAGGCGGTGGCGTTGCGGCTGGCTCATTAGGACTTCCAGATTTAGGCATTTCTTCACTTGAGGATGTGCTCATCGATGTACGTCGCATTACTGATGCCGTCGATACGCCATTGCTGGTAGATATTGATACTGGCTGGGGTGGCGCATTTAACATTGCGCGCTCCGTGAAAAGCGTCATTAAAGCCGGCGCGGCTGCGCTACATATTGAAGACCAAGTTTCGGCAAAGCGTTGCGGACATCGTCCAAATAAAGCCATTGTCAGCCTAGACGAAATGGTCGACCGCGTGAAGGCTGCTGTCGATGCAAGAACTGACTCGGAATTCGTCATCATGGCGCGAACCGATGCATTAGCGGTGGAAGGATTACAATCGGCTATTGACCGCGCCTGTGCTTGTGTTGAAGCTGGTGCAGATATGATATTTCCAGAAGCGATTACCGAGCTTGGCATGTACAAACAATTTGTAGATGCGGTAAAAGTGCCAGTTTTAGCCAACATTACAGAATTCGGCAGCACGCCATTATTTACCGTGGATGAACTTGCCAGCGCAGACGTGAGCATGGTGCTGTATCCGCTTTCAGCCTTCCGCGCCATGAACCAAGCCGCTCTTAAGGTATATGAAAGTGTAAAAAAAGACGGTACTCAAAAAAATGTAATCAATTTAATGCAAACCCGTATGGAGCTTTATGACCACTTAGGTTATCACGCATACGAACAAAAATTGGATGAGCTATTTAAGGGAGAAAAGTAGCCATGGAAGCAACTACTCATGCAAGCCTAGCAACTGAACCAAAAAAGAAAAAAGGCGTAGCGCTAGCTGGCGTTAATGCTGGCTCTACAGCCATTTGCACAGTCGGCCATACAGGCAACGATTTGCATTATCGCGGCTACGATATTATCGAGCTCGCAAAGCATGCCACATTTGAAGAGGTCGCCTATTTGTTGATTCATGGCGAATTGCCAAATCAAACAGAATTAACAGCCTACCATGCACACTTGAAAAAATTGCGCGGTTTGCCAACTGAATTAAAAGAGGTATTAGAGCGCATTCCAAAAACAGCGCACCCTATGGACGTGATGCGGACAGGGTGCTCGATGCTTGGCACGCTGGAGCCAGAATCTGCTGACCGCAATATTCACGATGCAAAAAAATTGGGCGACCGTCTTATTGCGTGTTTTGGTTCCATTTTAATTTATTGGTACCACTTTAGTCACAACAATAAACGCATTGAAGTTGAAACTGATGATGATAGTATCGCGGCGCATTTTCTACATATATTGCACGGTAAAAAACCAAGCCAATTGCATATTGATGCGATGAACACCTCACTGGTGCTTTACGCAGAGCATGAGTTCAATGCTTCAACTTTTACTGCTCGCGTGATTGCGGGAACATTATCCGATATGTACTCTTGCATCACAGGTGCAATCGGCGCGCTACGTGGCCCCAAACATGGCGGAGCCAACGAAGCTGCGATGGAAATTATTGGGCGCTACAAAAATGCTGATGAAGCCGAAGCGGATATTTTGACGCGTATGGCAAACAAAGAAATCATCATTGGTTTTGGGCATCCTGTGTACGCCATAGCCGACCCAAGAAATGAGTCAATAAAAGAAGTTTCTCGACATTTAAGCGAAGATAACGGCAATATGACGCTTTTTAACGTATCTTCTCGTATTGAAGAAACGATGTGGCGCGAGAAAAAAATGTTCCCCAATTTAGATTGGTACAGTGCATCTAGCTACCACATGATGGGTATTCCTACTGGCATGTTTACTCCAATATTCGTTATTTCGCGCACTACTGGCTGGGTTGCACATGTGATTGAGCAACGCATTGACAACAAAATCATCCGCCCAAATGCAGAATACACTGGCCCTGATAACAGACCATTCGTACCTTTAAACCAACGCTAGTCACCCATTAAGAAAGTTACAGTTTATGTCTAGTCACATCTCTAACGTCCGCCCCGCTCCCGACCAAGTCATTGTCGATATCGCCAATTATGTTGCGGATTACGAAATCACCTCAAATGAAGCATTTGATACAGCCCGCAATTGCTTAATGGATACTTTAGGTTGCGGCTTTGAGGCGCTAGACTATCCTGCATGTACCAAACTGCTTGGCCCTGTGATTGCAGGCACCATAGTGCCAAATGGCGCAAAAGTACCTGGCACATCTTACCAACTTGACCCCATCTTGGCAGCATTCAATATTGGCGCGATGATTCGCTGGCTAGACTTCAACGACACATGGCTGGCCGCCGAATGGGGTCATCCGTCAGACAACTTAGGCGGTATTTTGGCAGTGGCAGACTACATTTCACGCAAAAATGTAGCTGAAGGCAAAGCGCCATTAACCATTAAAGATGTGCTCACCGCCATGATTAAAGCACACGAAATTCAAGGCGTACTTGCGTTAGAAAATAGTTTTAACCGTGTAGGGCTAGACCATGTAATTTTAGTGAAGATTGCCTCAACTGCAGTGGTTACTAAGCTACTAGGCGGCAATAAAGAAGACATCATCAACGCAGTTTCTAACGCGTTTGTAGATGGACAAAGCTTGCGTACTTATCGCCACTCACCTAACACCGGCTCTCGTAAATCATGGGCAGCAGGCGATGCAACAGGCCGTGCTGTTAGACTAGCATGGATGACGATGCAAGGTGAGATGGGTTATCCATCTGCACTCACTGCTAAAACATGGGGCTTTTATGATGTGCTATTTAAAGGTAATGCCTTTAAATTTCAACGCACTTACGGCAGCTACGTGATGGAACAAGTGCTATTCAAAATCTCATTCCCTGCCGAATTCCATGCGCAAACTGCCGTAGAATGCTCAATTCAATTACATGCGCAAGTAGGTAAAGAATTACAAACCTTAGAACAAATTGCAAAAGTCGATAAAATCGTGATTACCACGCACGAATCCGCGATTCGCATTATCGATAAAACTGGCCCACTGGATAATCCTGCTGACCGCGACCATTGCATTCAATACATGGCAGCGATTGGTTTACTAAAAGGGAATTTGACTGCGCAAGATTATGAAGATGCTGCAGCTGCAGATCCACGCATTGACGCCATCCGCGCTAAAATGACCTGCGTAGAAAAGGCTGAATACACGACAGACTACCACGACCCAGAAAAACGCTCAATCGCCAACGCGATTCAGGTGTTTTTTAAAGATGGCACTAGCTCAGATAACATCGCAGTGGAATATCCAATTGGCCACAGACGTCGTCGCGGTGAAGGCATTCCAGAGTTGGTGAAAAAATTCAAAGTGAACTTAGCACGCCGTTTTAATGCAAAAAAACAAGCTGATGTATTGGCTCTATGTTTAGACCAAACCAAGCTAGAAGCCACGCCAGTGAATACTTTTGTGGATATGTTAGTCGTATAAAACATCAAAACACATACCCTGTACCAGTTCTTGGCATCACCATTCTCGCTAAGTGCTGAAGCACTAAGTTGAATGCGAAAGCCGCATGGATATTGGCTTGCATGGCATCGATTATTTGACAGTTTTAGGGTAAAATAGCACTTTACGAAATGCTGTTTGAAAGCTTTTTTATGCCGCTAACCACGCTGAATGCCCTTTCCCCACTCGACGGCCGTTATCAAACCAAACTTGACGCTTTAAGACCTTACTTTAGTGAGTATGCCCTGATTAAACATCGCGCATGGGTGGAAGTGGAATGGCTGAAAGCCTTGGCCGCAGCGAAAGAGTTGCAAGAAATTGCGCCGTTTAGCGCCTCAACAATTAAAGAGCTAGATATAGCAATTACCAACTTTTCTGAGGCCGATGCAACACAAGTAAAAGCGATTGAAGCACGCACCAATCATGACGTAAAAGCGCTTGAATATTGGCTTAAAGAGAAATTTGACGCAAATCCAGAAATTAAAAAAGCCAGCGAATTTATTCACTTTGCTTGCACTTCAGAAGACATCAATAATTTATCGCATGGCTTAATGCTAAAAACAGCGCGTCACAACGTGATGCTACCGTTTTTGGTAAACCTAATTGCGCGCTTAACCGAGTTGGCAACTCAACTCGCCAACACCCCCATGCTTTCACGCACACATGGCCAAACCGCTTCCCCAACAACAATGGGCAAGGAATTGGCAAATGTGGTGTATCGCTTGCAACGCCAACAAAAACAATTACAAAACAATGAGATATTAGGAAAGATTAACGGTGCAGTCGGCAACTTTAACGCGCATTTGTCCGCTTATCCGAACTTTGACTGGGAAGCTTTTGCGAAAAAATTCGTTGAGAGTTTGGGTTTAACGTACAACCCGATGACCATTCAAATTGAGCCACACGATTACATGGCGGAGCTGTACGATTGCTTAAGTCGCATCAACACCATTTTAATTGACCTTAACCGTGATATTTGGGGCTATATTTCAGTCGGTTATTTCAAACAAAAAGTAAAAGCGGGCGAAATCGGCTCTTCCACCATGCCGCACAAAGTCAACCCGATTGACTTTGAGAATTCTGAAGGAAATTTGGGCTTGGCCAATGCGGTGTTGCGTCATATGGCAGAAAAATTGCCAATCTCGCGCTGGCAACGCGATTTAACCGATTCCACCGTGCTCCGCAACATGGGTGTGGCATTTGGCTACACTTTGTTGGGTTACGACTCTTGCTTGCGCGGTTTAAATAAACTGGAAATTAATCCTGAAAAGTTAGCCGAAGATTTAAATAATAGCTGGGAAGTGCTCGCCGAGCCAATTCAAACTGTGATGCGCCGCTACGGCATCGAAAACCCATATGAACAACTAAAAGAACTCACTCGCGGCAAAGGTGGCATTAACAAATCTTCATTACATGCGTTTATTAGTGGCTTAAATATTCCTCAAGATGCAAAAAAATTGCTGCTTGAAATGACACCAGCCAGCTATATCGGCAAGGCGGTAGACTTGGTAAAACGGATTGACTAACTTTTAGGAGCTTCCGCATTGAATAATGATAAAAACAATCCAAGACTAGCGGTGCTTATAGACGCAGATAATACTTTTAATGTCATTCCAATTGTTGACGAGCTATTTGAAGAAATATCCAAATTTGGTGATGCGAGCGTTAGACGTATTTATGGTGACTGGACACAAAACCAATTAAGTCGCTGGAAAGAAATATTACCCAAGCATGCCATTCAACCCATGCAGCAATATGCCAATACTAAAGGCAAAAACGCTACGGATAGCGCCCTTATTATTGATGCAATGGACTTGCTTTACACGGCACCGCTAGATGGCTTTTGTATTGTCTCCAGCGATAGCGATTTCACTAGATTAGCAATTCGGTTTCGTGAATCTGGTAAACTTGTTTATGGATTTGGTGAGCAAAAAACCCCTGAATCTTTAAGAGCGGCTTGCAACCAGTTTATTTACATCGAAATTCTTTCGCAGAACAAAGTATTAGATACTGCTAACGCAGATTTAGATACTGGAAGCGTTAAAACTGATAAATCTAAACCCGCCTCAGACACAAAACCTAGCAACGTTTTAGCTGATGAAAACATGCTACTAAAACCTGTTGTCAAAAAAACTTCGCAACAATTAGCAATGGATGCCAAACTGGTTTCATTAATTCGCTCCGCAATTGAATCACTGTCAGATGAAGACGGTTATGCCAATACAGGCGAGATTAAAAAACATATAGTTAAAAATTATTCAGCGTTCGATTCACGCAATTATGGTTATCCAAAATTTAGCGATTTAATAAATACAATCGGCTTGTTCGAATTGGATGCTAAGAAACAACGTATCAAAGATAAAAGAAAGAAATGACCGAAATCCTAGTTCTCTACTATTCGCAAGGCGGCGCAGTGCGCGAGATGGCGAATCTCATCGCACGTGGAGTCGAGGGCGTGAGCGGCGCAAAAGCGCGCATTCGCACTGTGCCAAAAGTGTCTACCAATTGCGAAGCAACCGAGCCAGAGATTCCTACCAAAGGCGACCCTTATTGCGAGTTACAAGATTTAGAAGAATGCATCGGTATAGCGCTTGGTAGCCCTACTCGCTTTGGTAACATGGCTGCCCCTATGAAGTATTTTTTAGATGGCACGGCTGGGTTATGGCTAAAAGGTGCACTCGTTGGCAAACCCGCCTGTGTATTCACCAGCACGGGCAGCATGCATGGTGGCAATGAAACGACACTACTGACAATGATGCTGCCGCTGATGCACCATGGCATGGTGATAGTAGGTTTGCCGTATTCCGAACCCGTACTTTCTAGCACGACCTCTGGTGGCACACCTTATGGCGCAAGCCATATTGGCGGCGCGATGGATGACAAACCCATCACAGAAGACGAAAAGAAATTATGCATTGCGTTAGGTAAACGTTTGGCACAAACCGCTGTGAAACTTGCTTAGCAATATGAGTTTATCCCTAGAAGCACAGCAATTTTTATTCAGTACGCACAAAGGCATTCTTTCTACCCATTCGGCCAAATTTGAAGGTTATCCAT
>JANNFN010000022.1:0-5921 GCA_031379885.1 Methylotenera sp. | reverse complement strand
GGTGCAATTTGGTACAAACCCCATTTATTTTTAACCGCAGCCTGCACAATCGCCTCATGCGGAGCCTTATCTAGGTCGTGACCTTCTTCAAAACGCACACGCATCATATTGTTATCTGCTACTTCAGCCTCCATAACGCCTTTAATCTTAAGCAGATCTTCCACTGTTGGCGTTTTATTAAACCCAATCAATAACTTGTTACCTATGCGTCGACGTTTTAGCACATCAATGCCGCCGTTAAACACCAGCTTACCTTTATCGATAATTTGCACATGGTCACACACCATTTCCACTTCTGGCAGAATGTGCGTAGATAAAATCACGCTATGTTCGCCGCCGATTTCACGAATCAGCGCACGTATATCGCGGATTTGAATCGGGTCTAAGCCTACGGTTGGTTCATCTAAAATCACCACCATCGGATTGTGAATAATGGCTTGCGCAATACCTACGCGCTGCTGATAGCCATTAGAGAGGTTTTCAATCAAGCGTTTGCTCATGTGACTTAAGCCGCAACGCTCTTTGGCATTTTCTACCGCTTTTTTAATGTGTTTACCAGTAACGCGATGCAAACGCGCAGCGATGGTTAAATATTCATCAACGGTAAATTCTTTATATAAGGGGCGCATTTCAGGCAAATATCCAATGAGCGCTTTGGCTTCTTTTGGATTTTCTATCATATCAATGCCACAAATCCTCACAGAACCTGCACTAGGCGCCAAATTGCCTGTAAGCATTTTCATGGTAGTGGATTTACCTGCGCCATTTGGCCCTAAAAAGCCCAGCACTTCGCCCTGCTTTACACTAAAGCTCACATTACTAACCGCCTCGCGACCGCCGTATAACCTAGTGAGTTCTGATGCTTCTACTGTTAAATTATTCATAAATATTTATTCTGTACTCAATATATAGCTCATTGCTATGAAACAAAATTTCCTAATTAGTTTCAAGTAAAAAACTAGATTAGTTTCATGCAAAAAGCTATAGTCATACTTATACATAAGTTAATTACTGCCCAACCCTTAATTATGGATGAACTTGCGCTGACTGTCACGGACTAAACAACACACACAAGTTGATATGGATAACAATTAATGCCTCAAATGAAAAAAATAGTCGCTACTTTACTCATTAGCTTTGCTGGAATGAGTAGCTTTGCCTTTAGTGTAGGTGCGCGCGCAGAATCTCCCGCGCCAACCATTACCAGCGCTAATGCAGAGTTTGTGTAAAAATATCTACTGGCCGAAATCGCCGGGCAACGTGGCGATGTGACGTTAGCCAGCCAATTATTTCTAGATTTAGCCAAGCAAACGCGTGACGCACGCTTGGCAGAGCGGGCAGCACGGGCTGCCGCCTATGCAAACCAGCCTGGCATTGCATTGCAATCAGCTACTTTATGGGCCGAGTTAGACCCAAACTCACTTGAAGCGCAACAAGCCTCAAGTCAATTGCTAGTGGCCAGCGGCAACTTAAAGCAAGCCAAACCGCATATTCAAAAATTACTGGCCAAAGAAGAAACACGCGCCAATGGTTTTTTGTATCTAAATTCCTTACTTGCGAATCAAAAAGATAAAAATGAAGTGCTCAAAGCGATTACCGAATTTGCTGCACCTTACCCCAAATTGCCTGAGGCGCACTTTGCAATTGCCCAAGCCGCTTGGTTTGCCGACAATGCAGAATTGACCAAAAAAGAACTTACCTTGGCAGATAAACTTCGCCCAGGCTGGGAAGTCAGTGCGCAAATGCAAGGCCAGATATTACTAAAAGAGTCTCCAGAAAAAGCGATTACTTTTTATCAAGACTTTTTGAAGAAATACCCTAAAGCCAATGATGTACGCATGTCGTATGCTAAATTATTGGTCAGCCAAAAACGTCATGCAGAAGCAAAGCCAGAGTTTGTGAAACTGGTTGAAACTTCTAACGGCAGCCCTGAAATCAGCGCCGTTGTTGGTCTGCTTTCATTAGAATCTAACGATTATTTAATGGCAGATAAATATTTTCAGCAATCGATAGCCTCAGGGTTTAAAGACCCCGACCAGCTTTACGTGTACCTTGGGCGTAGCGCAGAACGGCAAAAAAACGATACGATGGCATTAACTTGGTACGATAAAATTCAGTCTGGAGAGCACTATTTAGAAGGTAGATTTTCTGCTGCAAACGTGATTGCGCGCACCAAAAATGTTGATGCTGCTATTAAAATGCTGGATGAAGTAGATGACCTAACACCCGAGCAGCAAATCACAGTGATTCAAACCGAAGCCAATATGCTTTCTCAAGCAAAGCGCAATAAAGAATCGTTCGACCTGATTGAAAAAGCTGCGCAAAACTGGCCAGACTCTACCGAGCTTAGCTATGATTACGCCATGGCGGCAGAACGCGTCGGTAAGCTAGATTTGATGGAAAGCGAATTACGCAAAGTCATTAAATTAAAGCCCGATTTTGCGGCTGCTTACAACGCCCTTGGATACTCGTTCGCAGACCGTAATGTAAAGCTGAACGAAGCTAAAATTTTGGTAGAGACTGCTTTAAAATTGCAGCCAAATGATCACTATATGCTGGATAGTTTAGGCTGGGTGCATTACCGTATGGGCAACTTGGCGCTGGCAGCAGATGCCTTGCGTAAGGCTTATGAAATACAGGCCGACCCAGAAATAGCGGCGCATTTGGGCGAAGTCTTGTGGAAACAAGGCCTGCAAGAAGAAGCCAAAAAAATCTGGGCAAACGCGTTGAAGGACTTTCCAGAGAATGATGTACTGGTAGCTACCAGCAAAAAGTTTAGCTCTTAGCTATTGGGTCTAATTTGCATTTCAGTCGTAATAGTTTATTAATAGCAATCATTTTGCTCCTGACCGGTTGCGCTTTGCAACCAACAGCGCCCATTGGCCAACCGCCAACTGCCTCAGCTATTCATCAAAAACATCTTGCCACGTTAGCTAATATTAAAACATTTGCGCTAAAAGGTCGCTTGGGAGTAGTCACCAATCCACGCGGTTTTTCGGGTGGCATCGATTGGCAGCACCAAGCTAGCACTGATAATATCGACGTATTTTCCCCCGTGGGTGGTAAAGTTGCCAACATCGTAAAAAATCCGAATGGTGTTACGCTCACCACGCAAGACGGCCACAGTGTAAAAGCACAAGATGCAGAGTCGCTGACAGAAGTCACACTGGGCTGGAGGCTACCTTTAAGCGGGCTAAGCGATTGGGCGTTAGGTAAGCCTACAAGCAACAAAATAGAGGCCTCTACGTGGGATGAAGCTGGCCGCCTAACCACACTAAAGCAAGATGGCTGGGATATTAGCTATGAAAACTATACTGAAAATAATGGCATTTTTTTGCCCGGCAAAGTTTTGTTAAAAAGTGAAAAAGTGAACCTGAAGTTGCTAGTAGAAAAATGGGTTGACGTTACAAACCAACAATGAGTTAAGTAACGTAAGCAACAAGTTGCCCGCCCTACTCAGCTTGCCCAAACCCGCTTAAACGCGGAATTAGCGCCTAAATCTGCCACTGCTTCAGCAATAAAAATTTCCTGCTTTTACGCATAATGTTAGTTATGATGAATAAAAACCTTGTATTTTTACTGTTATTTTTCGCTCTAGGCGGCAATAGCTACGCTAGTACTTGGGTAAAACTTAACGAAAACCGCACTTCTAAGCTCATGCTAGATAAGCAATCGGTGTTGCAGCAAGATTTGTTTAAAAAAGCTTGGGTAAAAATCGAATACAAAACCCCACAAGACAATTTAGAATCGCTAGGTAAGGAATATAACTTATCCAAATTGCTGTGGTTTTTTGATTGCACATCGCGGAAATCCGCCACTTCTCAAGTCTTTCAATATCTGGATAACGAACTAGTATATTCGGCGGGAGTTGACCCCAAGAGTGCCGAATTCATTGAGCCTGTGCCAGAAACCGATGTCGATATTGCGATGCGTTATGTTTGCCTTGCAAACAAATCAACAGCGCCTTTAGCTGAGGCTAAACCTGCGACAGAAAAAACAAGTACAACACCAGCCAAACCTACTGATTCTGCGGAAAAAACAGTAGCAAAACCAGAACCAATATCAGAAAAACCTCTTGAAGCTAATGCTAAAGCAGAAAAACCTGCGATTAAGGCAGCCCCTGCCCCTGTTAAATCTAGTGCTGCCAAAGCTGATGCACATAAACCCCACTGGGCGTACGAAGGCAAGGAAGGTCCTGAAAACTGGGCTAAGTTGAGCCCAGAATTTGCTACTTGCGATATTGGTCGTAATCAATCGCCCATTAATATTGCCAATACTATGCGTGCCTCCTTAAAACCGATTCGAGGCATACAAAAATTCCCTGCAAAGGAAATTTTTAATAACGGTCATACCGTCCAGATCAATTTTAAAGAAGGCAATATGCTGGTGCTTGATAGCACGGCTTATCAAATGAAGCAGGTGCATTTTCATGCCCCTAGTGAAAATACAATCAATGATCAACATTTCCCGCTAGAAGCACACTTTGTGCATGCAGATGCAAAAGGCAACCTTACGGTGATTGGCGTGATGTTTAAGGAAGGCAAGCCAAACTTAGGGCTGACAAAGATGTGGCCGCAAATGCCAGATAAAGAGAGTGAGCCAATACTTTTAAAAAACAGAACTATTCCGAGTGAGTTAATACCAGAAAATCGCAGCTATTATCGATTTAGCGGCTCACTCACCACGCCACCGTGTAGTGAAGGCGTGCGCTGGTTATTGATGAAAACGCCGATGACGGCTTCCAAGGAACAAATCGAGGCGTTTGAACGCGCCGTAAAGCACCATAACAGTCGCCCAGTGCAAGCCTTGAACGGACGTGTTGTTGTAGAATAAATTTAAACTCACCCGTTAGTCCCGCATCGACATGCGCTAAAATACTGGTGTATGCAAAACTTTCAAGATTTTCACACTTATTTGGCCCCCGCAAAAATTAATTTATTTTTGCACATTACCGGTCAGCGTGCTGATAGTTATCACACTTTGCAAAGCGTGTTCTCTTTGCTGGATTTTTATGACACTATTCATCTTAAACCCACAAAAAACGGTGAAATTAAGCGTGTAAATGAAATAAATGGCGTGCCTGAGAGCCAAGATCTATGCGCCTTAGCGGCTAGTGCTTTACAACAAAAAACTGGTTGCAAATTGGGCGTTGAGTTTGCGGTTGAAAAGTGCATTCCCATGGGTGGTGGTTTAGGCGGCGGCAGCTCAGATGCAGCAACCGTTTTATTGGCATTAAATCACTTGTGGCAACTTGATTTAAGCCGCGCCGAGTTGATGCAAATTGGCTTAGGCTTGGGTGCGGATGTGCCTGTGTTTATTTTCGGCCAAAACGCTTGGGCTGAAGGCATTGGCGAGCAACTGACCAAGATTGATTTGCCAGAGCAATATTATGTAGTACTAACACCGTCAATTCATGTGTCAACTCGTCACATATTTGCCAATTCCAGATTGACAAAAGACACGAAACCATTGAAAATAGCGGACTTTTCGAGAGACGAGAATTCGGTTGTATTTAAAAACGATCTTGAAAAAGTAGTATGTGAAGAATTTCCAGCAGTTGCAACCACCTTAAAATGGCTAAGTCAATACGGCAAAGCTAGAATGAGCGGTTCAGGTGCATCTGTGTTTGTAGCGCTTAATTCAAAACAACAGGCGGATGAAATTTTGGCGCAAAAACCTGCAAATGTAGCAGGATTTGTAGCAAAAAATTTAATGGAACACCCGCATTTTGAGTTAGCCGAGTAGTTAATTTGTAAAGTTTAAGTTTATTGGGGAGTCGCCAAGTTGGTTAAGGCACTGGGTTTTGATCCCAGCATCCGAAGGTTCGAGTCCTTCCTCCTCAGCCAATTTTTCTGAAGCGTGTAGATTTAATTGATTTACACGCTTTAATTTTTTAACCGTATGAGGGTCATCGCTTTGAG
>JANNFN010000110.1:0-13095 GCA_031379885.1 Methylotenera sp. | reverse complement strand
TCCACTGCTCTACCAGCTGAGCTAACACCCCATCAGTTGCAACTGTAAGCATTATAAACAAAAAAGCCTAGTCATTTCTGACTAGGCTTAATATTTGGTAGGGCGTGCGGGGATCGAACCCACGACAAACGGATTAAAAGTTCACACCAAATATTCAATACTGGATTGCCTTACAAGGCTATTTTAGTTCCGCAAAAGCGTCTACTTAATACAATTTACACCTAGTAAACACGCTGCTCTTTCTTTTTTGCGGAACAAAAAAATTCAATATTCAATTATGTCTAGTTTTGTGAAATGGCAAATTATCCATATTTAATCAATTTGTTAGGAGGTTTCATGAAAAGTAGCCACTGGTAACTAGAGAGCTCTATTGACGGGGCAAAGTCTACCCTATGAAAACACTCAAAAGCTAACACGTTGCACTTTGTTGTTGTGGCAATAGCCAAGCGTAGATTAATTGTTCAGTTATGTATGCCTAGCACCAATCATGATGATTGCCATACCCAGCAAGCACACTAATACTCCCAGCCAATCAGTGAATGTAGGCTTTATGGAATCTACCAACCATAACCACATAATAGCAACACTGATATAAACACCTCCGTAAGCGGCGTAAATACGACCTGCGGCACTAGGGTGAAGCGTTAATAGCCAAGCAAACAGAGCAAGGCTAAACCCTGCGGGAATAAGAAGCCAAACGGAGCCCTCCTGTTTTAGCCAAAGATAAGGAAGATAGCAACCAACAATCTCTGCGATTGCAGTGAGTACAAACAAGCCAAATACTTTTACTATTTCCATAAGTTGTAAATACCTAAAACCAGTAAAAAATATACCCAATTATTACGGCGTAAGAAATTTTGTATAAATAGCCATTTTGGTGGGATAAGCTATTTCTTATTATGTGCCCACACTGCCGCTTCAAGTCGACTTGTTAATTTCAATTTACTTAATAGGTGTTTAATATGCACCTTCACAGTAGTATCGCTAATACCCAAAGCTCTAGCGATAGTCTTATTGTTAAGGCCTTTAGTCAAACATTCTAGTATCTCTCTTTCCCTCTCTGTAAGAGATACTTCTTCTTCACTTCTACTGAGAGTGGGATGCATAAGTGCATTTTTGAGGATTTCAGTAAGACTTTCATGTAAAACAGTAACACCAGACATTGCCTTTTTAAGGCTTGAACAAAGGTCTTCTGGTTCCATATCTTTTAGTAGGTAACCGTCAGCGCCAGCGCGAAGTGCTTCTAGCAAATCACCCTCTGCATCCGACACTGTTAAAACAATGCAACGCGACTCAAGTTCTTTTTCTTTAATTTGTGTGAGAGTTTGTAAGCCATTCATGCCTTTCATGTTGAGATCTATCAATACTAAGTCTGGCCTTAGCTTTTCTACTAATAATAGACCCTCAGCCCCTGAAGCTGCTTCACCAATGACTAAAAAATCAGCATCCGTAGATATCATTTGACTGACTCCTTTACGAAATAAAGCATGATCATCTACAATGATTACCGTTGTTGGTTTTTCCATCTTTCCCTCTCAATAAATAAATTGGTTTATTGTAAGTATTATTCTTAAATATGTTGTTTTGGACGAAACAACAATCTGACACGTGTGCCACCTTTTCGCCTGGGCAGTATGTCGATTTTTCCGCCTAGACAGTATGCACGCTCTGTCATTATAGCTAGCCCATAATGATGAGGTTTATTTTCATCAAATGTAAACCCTGTACCATCATCATCTATAGTCACAATGATATCTCCTGTAGCTTGGTAAAGTAGTGCAATATTAACTTTTTTAGCACCTGAATGACGGACAATATTTGATAATGCTTCGCGAACGACGTGTAAAAGATGAAACTCCTCATTCACGCTCAATTTACATTCTTGAAGCCGATTATCGAGCGTAATATTTAAACTAGATCTCTGGGAAAACTCTTCGATTGCTTCCTCAAGCACATAATCGAGTCCGCGCACATCCATCTGAACTCTGAATGTTGTTAATAACTCACGCAGTTCGCGATAAGCATTATCTAAGCCCACTCGCAAATCATTAACAATTTCATCGGCACCTGATTTAAGCACTTGATGCCCAAAAACAGTTTGTAATCGCGCAAGTTGAAACTTCATATAGGAAAGTGACTGCGCCAGAGAGTCGTGAAGTTCTCTTGCAATAGCGGCTCTTTCTTCAAGTAGCGCCACTCGTCTGCTTTCTTGTTCTCTAGCTTGATAACCAATAGAATTGGCTATCAGTTGAGCAGTCACTTCAAAGAGCTGCCATTCGGATTCATCAAAATAACGATCTGTTGCTGTTTCTAAAAGCAAAATGCCAATCCATCCGCTAGGACTTAACAATGGTAGCATGGCACATTGAACACTCTGACCTTTTACCAGCTTGGTTGAGTGACTTGTCGAATTAGCTGCTTCGGTTTCATTAAACATGTCTTCGTCAAAAGAAAGTGGCCATGCATTTGAAAATAACGCCCGTTGCGCTGTTATACGAGAACCATTTTCACTAAAAACTAATGCTACATTGCTTACATTTAAAACTTGTTCAAGGGACGCAAGTGTTTTCTTTATGGTTTGTTCAGTTAACTCAGAACTGCCAACTAAATTAGCTAGCTTGAGTAAAAATTCTTGCGAAAGAATCATTTTTCTAACTTTTTCTGCGCTATTTTTATTAGCCCATTTTGTTTCTACCTGAATTCCATCAAGCCTTGCAGACATTTTTGCCACATTTATTTCTAATTCCTCTAGCTCATCATCGTATTCATTTTCTTTCGACACAGAAGACTGTTCTTTTGGGAAGTATGCAATAATTTTCTCAAGCCTATTAATTAAAATATCCCACGAAGTAAGCATGACACTTGCGGCGATACAAAAAACTAAAAACAAGCTGACAAGTTGCAGTAAAGAAACTATGGCTTGTTTGATAAGCACATCGTTTTCAGCTACAGATAGAAATCCACCATAGGCAGATATAATTGACTTACATTTGTCTATTTGGATTTCTTTGGAATATCCTAATACTACTGCACTGTCAAATTGTTGCTGTGAAATTTTTAAGCGTTCATAAGCATTAGCTAGACCAGTATCTTTTTGATTTTTAGCCCAGTGATAGACTGAATCATCAAGTAAGTCTTTATGAGAAAAACCATCGCTTTTAGTATTCGAACCGTTTTCTAATCGATATAGATTAAGCTTCCAGTAGGTTTGTTCTTGATATGCACGATGAATAATTGAAAGATGATTGGGAATATAATTAAGTAGGAAAAGAGAACCTGTCTGCATCAATAAAACCGACAGCACCATAGAAACGACTAGTGCATGTAGATTTGCGTAAAGCTTATGCTTCTTAACAAACTCTCGTATTTTTTTAAGAAATTTAAAAATTTTCTGCATTTTTTCTCTACTTCTTTTTATACTCTACGTATTGTCATAATTTAGGCCTAACTGAATGAGTATATTCATTTTTTCAACGTTAGTTATTAGCATTATTTTCTTGTTGGTACTTGGCTCATGGTACAACATTCAAGGCCCATTTTTATTACAAATTGTGATGCTTATTTCTACTGCTGTAGCAATATTTTCTGTAGCTATCCTTATTGTTTTACAACCTCTATTTTCCTCAAAATCTAAAAACACACGTCGCTCCTTACCCCTTGACGCTTCATGGGGTAAGGAGTTTTCTGAAGCTATATCATCTCCTGCTGCTATGCTTGAAGGATACATAGTTAAGTTTGTAAACACGCCATTCTTACAAATACTTGGCATGACGGGCATGGCAGATGAACTTATAGGCATGCCACTCACAAATCTAATACACCCTGCAGACCATCAAAATTTTGCTGAATTATCGGCGGAAACCTCACTAGATAAATCCAAAGAGAACCCTACAACTATTCGTTTAATTTGCGCAGATGGTACTATTCTGCCATCAAAGGTCAGTCTATCTAAAATGCGTGAAGGTTTTAAAGATAATTCGATATTATTCCAGTTCACTCCCATTTCTGCCATTAACCCTTTGAGTGATGATTTCGAATCGCAATTCAACTATCACTCAATAATGGACAGATTAGAAGAAATTGTTTTTCAACTTAGCGCCGAAGGAGAAATCATCTTTATCAATCCGGCATGGGAAAGTTTACTTGACTACAAAGTTAAACATTGCGTTGGTAAGTTACTTATAGACTTTTGCCACCCTGAAGACAAACCAACTCTCAAGGCCAGACTCGATTCACTTACACAAGGTAAAAGAACACACTCTACACTAGAAACCAGACTACTTTCATCAAGAGGACATCCAAACTGGGTAAGGCTAAGAGCAAAAACCACATCCACTTCAGCTGGAGAAAGTACTGGTGTTATTGGCACTATGATAGATATTCAGCGTAATAAAGAGGCAGATGCTACCCAGCATGCCAACAAACGCGCTTTAAATTCTCTTTTGAACAATATTCCAGGCATGGTCTATCGTTGTAAAAATGACCGCTCTTGGAAGTTTGAATTCGTGAGCGAAGGCTGCATCGATGTCACAGGCTATGATCCCTTGCAATTAATTAACGACCCAAATCTAACCTGGAACTTAATCATTCATCCAGATGATAGGTCTGACGTATGGGAATCTGTAAATCAACAAATTAGCGTAGACAAAGAATTTAAGCTCATCTTCCGTATCATTACTAGAAAAGGTGAAACTAAACTAGTACAAGAACATGGCAGAGGAATCTTTTCTAGTACTGGCGAGTTGCTAGCCCTAGAAGGATTTATTACTGAAATCCCCAAACATCAATATAGCGTTAACAGCTTAAAATCAATTCCGTACTAAATATATGTTTTTATTCAGGCTGAGTTCCCACCGCAATAGTGGCTCCATCATCAAACTTTGAAAGCCAATCAACTGCTATGGGGTGAAATTTAGTGAGTCCTTTATATTCAATTAAATCTGGATGCAAGCCCTTCAGTACGCGATGTAGGCGTTTAGACCAACGTGGATACGTTGCGATTTCTTTTAAATTAATCAAATAACAGCGTATAACGAATACAATCGCGTTGCTGCGAGGCAGTCTGAACAAGGCTTGCAGCTCAACACGCAAATGTACCAAATCGCCCACATTGTCCTTATTCACTTTATTTCTATCCCCTCCCCAAAACGGGTAATTTTCGGGCGAAGTATCTAAGCGCGGATTAATTGTCATGGTCCAGTTCAGCCTTCTTACTGGGCTACCAAGTTGCAGATTCAGTAGGTATTTTAAAGCGCGATCCATGACACCTAATTCGGTAACACGCGGAACTGGACCGTGCCATTCTTTCCATGACATGCCAATATTAAAAGCAAGAGACCAATCTGCTTGACTCGTAATAAAACCGGCATCGGCATACAAGGTTTCATCTCGCTGATCGAGCAAAACAAAATCCCCCTGCACTTGCCTCCCCATATATTCAAAAGGCTCCATCGGCAAAGTAGAACAATCGCCAAATACAAAGCTGTCTTTTATACCTAAAGGTTTATTTTCCCAAGTCCAATTTAAACCATTTTTTTGTAAAGTAAAATGGTCTGGGTAATCTTGTGCATGCGATTCCATAGTCAGCTCTAAAAAATCCCATTGCGCATCCATCATATGTGGTAAAGACTCATAGCGGCCCGGGTCTTGCTTCAGCGTAATATCTTTGTCGATGCATTCGGCTACATAATGCTCATCTACATCAAATGCGTACTCGTTTACAGACCCCTGCTTACCCTTGCCATGCGGCTCTATATTAACCGAGTACATGTATTGGTCTTCTGCGAAAGGGAAAGGGAAGCGCTTGATTCCCGACGGTGAATTACTATAACGGTAGTCATCCCGGAAAGTTTCTTGCTTGAATACCAATGCCATGTGTTTTACCTTAATATAAACATTTTAAGACCTGATGATCTTTAAAATGTACAAAACAAAATTCAGTCGCTTTTCTCTAAATATCTAACAATAAACGCTCACATTTTGCACGTGAAACGCAAGGCATAATTTTTTTACCTGAAGCCTTTTCTGCATCCGTCAAAAAATGATCATGGTGTAATAAAGCCCCGTCTGTTTCAAGTATCTGCAGTTCACATCGGCCACACGCGCCACCGCGGCAAAGAAAGTCTGCTTCTACGCCAGCGGCTTCTATAGCCTCTAACATGCTCATCTCTGCAGGCACTTGAATCTCTTTATTTGAGCGTGCTAATTGTATTTTGAAAGGCTCACCAATAGGCGGTGCTAAAAACTGCTCACTATGTATATGGTTTTCTGGCCAGCCAAAATTCCTAGCTACCTCAAATACAGAAACCACCATTGCGTTTGGTCCACAAACGTAGAGATGTGTTCCCAGCGGCTGATTACCGAGCAGGACTGACAAATCTAGTCGCTCTCCAAGACTATCTACATAACAATGTAGTTTATTGCCACAAGTTTTTTTGAGTCGCTCTGCAAAAGCGCCATGTTCTGGAGCGCGAAATGCGTAATGCAATTCATAATCAGCGCCTAGTCTTTCTAGATCAGCTATTTGCGACATGAAAGGTGTAATGCCTATGCCTCCAGCAATAAGAATGTGCTTACGTGCTTTTTTTGCAAGCGAAAACAAATTAACGGGGTAGGTAATCTTAAACGGCATTCCTACATTCACGTTTTCATGCATGTAAACAGAGCCGCCTCTTGATCTTTCTTGTCTTCGCACTGAAATATGATACGCACTTGTATCCTCTGGTGTGCCCATCAAAGAGTAAGGGTTGCGATGTATTCTGCCACCTATATTCAATGAAATGACTACATGACTACCACCAGAAAACGCGGGAAAAACAGTTCCGTCCTCTTTCACAAAAGTGAAGTGTTTAACTAATGGTGTCACCTGTTCAATTGCAGCAACTTTTACATCTATCGTGCTCATGGATATATTTCCTCAATCTCAGGTAATATTCCAGGTGATTCAGCGTCCACCATCAGCCCCATATAAGCGCCTAGCCGACGTGAAAAGTGATCTCTCACAAACAACATGCGCTCACACCCACAACATTTACCTATATTTGTGGTGATATCATGAGTGGTGGCCTTGCAATGGACACAATAAACTGATCTCGCAAGCGTCCCCGTCAATTCTTTCATAATATCCGTATCTTCGATACCAAATTTTTTTGCACACTCTGATGCAGTCCAGATAAAACCTTCTGACCCTGCCACATACAAACGTAGCCCCATGTGCATAGTTGGCAATATATTATTGAGTGCAAGCAACACGTCTTGTTCAGCGTTGAGTATTTGCAAGCCTTCTGGTACAACTTTCTTTAGCGTCTTAGCATAATCCGTCTTTGAATTGAGACTGTTGGCGTATAGCACTACAATAGGCTGTTTAGGATGCTTTAGTTGAAATATTTTGAGCACAGCCATACCCCCATCTCCTTGCGCTACTACAAGATGCGATGTCGCTTTTTCATGCCACACTAATGAGGTGTAAACAGGTTTACTTCTGATCCAATAACCACGTTCCATAGCTAACTCTCTTGGCTTTCTAAATCAAGTTTTAACAAGCGATACAATAACAGTATAGAAATAGAAAACTATCTAAAATTCCCATGAAGATGTACTACTTAAGTAGTAGTAAAATATCGTGTACCAAACTTCAATATCAATCAAAATTAATCACACACAGTTTTAATATAATCGACTCATTTTTTATGTAGAAAGTTGATTATTTAGTTCTTCCTCAATATCAAAAATATCAGCCACAATGCCGTATTTAGCGATAGTAAATATAGAGGCCGCAGGATCAGTATTCACAGCAACAATAGTAGGTACATGCTTCATGCCAGCCATGTGTTGAATTGAGCCAGAAACCCCCATTGCTACATAAAGTTTGCATGCGCCTACTGTTTTACCTGATTGGCCAACTTGCCTAGATTTTGGCAGCCAACCTGCGTCGGCAATAGGGCGTGAGCAGCACAAAGTTGCGCCTGCTGTTTCGGCTAACTCACGAAACTGCTCAACATTGGTTTCTTCACCAATGCCACGACCTATCGACATGATGAACTCTGCCGTCGTAATGTCGATGTCATTGCCACCACCCAACTCGATAAACTCTTTATTTTGGCTGCGTGATTGAACGGCTGGCAAATCAAAATTACTCACTACTGGACTAGCTTTGCCCTCTAATGGCTTAAATGCACCAGCACGAATAGTCATTACTACACAACTTTTACCTGGAAAGTCTACTTCTACATTCACTTTTTGATTATATCCACCACGTGTAGCTATCAACTCATCGCCTTGATACTCAGCGATAAAAACATCAGTAGCAAACCCACAGCTCAACTTACTTGCCAGCGTTGCAGCATAACCCATTGAGTCAACTGAATGTGGCAGTAGCACTACACTAGGGGTTTTTGATTCGATTAATGCAGAAAGTGCTGCCTCAAATATGTCAGGATCAAAATCAGATACGGAAGATTTAAGCACCACAACCTCATCTACTCCATTCACTGATAATGCCGTAACATAAGCTTCTGCTTGGCTGCCGACGACTGCCACCAGCACTTTGTCATCGCTTGATTTTTTAAGGCCATGCGCTGCCGAAATCAACTCAAAGCTTACGGGGCGCAACGCATTTTGGCGATGTTCTGCAACAACTAAAATAGTGCTCATTTTTATGCTCCCTTAAATTCATTAATAATTTGAACCAATTTAGCCGCTTGCTCAGCAATCGTACCTTCTATCATCTGTGCGCGCCCTTTAGCGGGTATATACATGCGACGCACACGTGACATTGAGCTGCCAGCACCTACGTCTGCAGCTGACAAACCAATATCTGCCAATGACATTTCTTCAATAGGCTTGGCAGCAGCTTGTTTAATGCCGCGCAAAGACGCATAGCGTGGCTTATTAATACCAAGCTGAATGGTTAGTACTGCCGGACAATTAATTTCAACTTCTTGCAACATGCCACCTTCTAGCTCGCGACGTATTACTGCACTACTGCTACCTGGCTTATATTGCAAATCAGCTACTACTGCTGCATGTGGCCAGTTAAGATAGGCCGCTGTAGAAATACCTGTGGAAGAATAGGCTTGATCTGACGATTGCACCCCTGCAAATACCATGTCAGGCATTTCTTTCTTGGCAACTGCAGCTAGAATTCTGCTAATCACGATTGAATCCGAGCCTTCAATCGCGTCATCCCAAACCCTTATTGCACGGTCAGCGCCTTTGGCTAAGCATTTTCGCAAACTTTCATCTACGCGATCAGGCCCAACTGAAACCACAAGCACTTCAACTTCAGAGTCGCTTGATTCTTTAATTTTCATCGCCTCTTCAAGCGAGAAATCATCCCACTCATTTAAGTCATACAGCAAAAAATCTTCTTCTACATCCTTTTTATCTGCACGAATCTCAAAATCTTCATCTAATGATGCCACTTGTTTTACAGCTACTAATATTTTCATATTTCTTTCTCCTAGTTCTTTCAATCTTAGTTATAGTTTCAGCATTTTTCTTTTTTATTTAGGATTCTATTTGTTTATATTCATACCCAAGTTTTAGTCGACTTTTCTAAGCCAGCAAACCAACTATATGCAGCAAACCTAACATTAAAATCAGGATCTTCACAAAGTTGCAATTTATCCGTAGCATTTAGCATTGGATTATTAACTAGCATCAATCTATGCAGGTAATATGGATCTTCCAATAACGGCATCAAAGTAGCTCGTCTCGCATTACGATTCAGTATCACCCCTCGTCGAATATCTGATTCTGAAGACTGGACAAGCTCTTGTAAGATGCTTTGTGGCGTGTGCCTATTGTTAGCCACCCCGCTTAGCACATCAATATCTGACTCTTTAGCTAGCTCAACCAATATACGCATGGGCGACTTCTCTTGATAAGCTACAGCTGAGCGCACCCAAGCATTATTGTCTTTTGCAAGAGCCTCAAGTAAAACTACTGGGCAGCGCGGATTACTTGCAACTGCTCTTCTTACCTCGAGACACTCGTCATACGAGAGCACTTTCAATACCCTAAGTGGTGTTGTCTTATTTCTAGCAATCCACAACCGTACCCAACTGTCCTCATCATTCATCAAGGCGTCTATATCTACCAGTGATAAATTGTATCGTTTCGCTAACCTACGCCTTACTTCAAAACTCGAATCAACCATTAACTTCTTAATTAATGATTGTGGTGACCGCTCATTTGAGGCTACTCCGCATCGCACTGCTGTATCCTTATTTTCAACAAAATTAGCCAACACCTCTAATTTCACACATTTACGCGCCACCTTGCGCTGCACTAATACATTACTATCACTTTCTGCGTCACTTAATAATAACGCTGGACAATTTGCATGCGCTATTACTGCAGCGCGCGCATATGCATCCCCTCTATCGTAAATTACCTTTAGTGCCTCTGCAGACGCCGATGGATTAGATGCTATATTCTTATCAAAAACCTTATACTTTTCATCTTGTGGTGGATAACTTAGCAACTCCATTAACAGTTGCCCATTCGCTGATGGGTTTTGGCTAATAGCCTTAAGTGTTTCTAAATCTTCATTAACATGCGTAATAATTGCTAATAAATTTGTTACCGCATGTTGATGCTTGGCTATTGGTGTAGTTAAATTTACACCCTTACTAATATCCTTAAAGCTTTTGACATAGAGCTCAGTTAAAGTCTCACTAGGTGTTTTAGGGTTCTTACACAAACGCAACGTAACAAAAGCATCTTCACTATCAGATAGCAACTGTAAAACTTCCGTGGGTGTATGCTCCCAGCTGGCTAAACGCAATAACTCCTTACGTTTGCTAAACACCATATTTTCCAAAAGCTTGCGTCGTCTTCCATCCGAAATACCATAAACTGCAGCAGCACTGTATACGTCTCCACTGCTAATTGCCTTGTCTACTAAGGTATATGCAGTCTTTTTAACTCTCAAATCAACTCGCCAAATGAGGTTCTAGTGATAGAACGTCTGCAAACACTTCCTTTTCTGGAAAATCATATTCCATGCACTCATCAATCAACTCTATCAACTCGCGCACAATAAATTTGCCTTCATAGCCCGAGGTTTTGAGCGCATCTTCAAACATCGTCAAATCTTTAGGGCAAGAGACTACAAAAACTTCTAAGCCTTCTATGACCGCGGCTTCTTTCATGCGGTTTTGCGAAGGTTTTTCAGTGCCAACTGGGTCAGGAATCCAGATGCGACCGCCGCCAGCACCACAGCAGAATGAGTTGTCTTTAGTACGTCCCATTTCAACCAATTCGCAGCCCAGCATTTTAAGAATATCGCGCGGTGCATCGTAACCCTTATTGAATCGGCCGAGATGACAAGGATCGTGAAAAGTGACTTTGTAATTGAGTTTTTTAGCCAATGGCAATTTGCCGTCTTCAATTAGTTTTTTTACCACTGTGCTGTAATGTTGTATTTCGTAAGTTCCACCAAAATCAGGATATTCATTGCGTATGGTGTTGTATGAATGCGGATCTGTGGTGACAATTGATTTAAATTCGCAGTCATCCAAAGATTGAATATTTGCCGTCGCTAGATATTCATACAAACCTTCTTCGCCCACGCGTCGCACATCGTTGCCAGCGTTTAACTCGCCCTCAAAAAGCAGGCCGAAATCAACACCCGCTTTTTTCATTAATCGCGCAAAGCCTTGCGTTACCTTCTGATTTCGCGGGTCAAATGAAGCGTAATCACCTACAAACCACAAGTAATCAACCGCTTCTACACGCGCATCTTTAATTTCAAATGGCAGCGCTTTTACCCAAGATGCGCGTTTGCGTTTAGATTCGCCGAACGAATTACCCATTTTATGAATCGTTTGCAGCGTTTTTTCTAATAGCGGATCCATCTCACCCGCTTCAACCAAGTTACGTCTCATTTGCACAATGATAGGCACATGCTCAATAGCCACTGGGCAAATTTCCACGCAGGCCAAGCAAGTACGACATGACCATAATGTTTCCATAAACACCTGGCCAATGTCTTTGCCATGAATGTCCAGCTCGGCTTCTTTTGGCAGCTCCTTCGCGTTCAAAGTATGGTTCGCAAATTCACGCAGCGACAAAATCACATCACGCGGCGACAAAGGTGCGCCAACCGCGTTAGCGGGGCATGCCTCTTGGCAGCGGCCGCACTTTGTACAGGCATCAAGATGTAATAGATTTTTCCAAGTTAAATCGGTAATGGTCTTGTAACCAGCCACCTTTTGCTCATCAGGCACGCGTGGCAGGCGTCTGCCAGCAAGTGGGTCTTTAAACATGAGCGAAGCAGCAGCGGTAAAAATATGCTTAATTTTTGTATAGGGGATAAACGCAATAAATGTGAGCGATAACAAACCATGAAACCACCACAACCCTGAGCGCAAAGTGCCAGCACCTTCAGGTGTGAAGCCTATAAACTGCATCATGTGCGCTATCAAAGCGCCTACTGGCGACCACATCCGATAATCCCAAACGACTGGTCTACCACTTAACCATACTAGACGAGTAGCCTCGAGAATGAACCCAGTTATACCGATTAAAATGAACGACCACAGAAAAGCCCAGTCTTCACGCCGATATTCACTTCTATCAAAATCAGCATCGCCTAGTTGCCTATCCACTCTTTTGTAATCAAGCTTAGGTAGGTGTAACCATTTGCGACGGTACATCATGTAAATTAAGCCTGCAATTAGCCCTAAGCCTGCCAAATCTAACACTAGGGAAAACCACAGATAAAAATTTCCGTACCAAAAACGTACTCCAATCAGCGGCTCGAGAATATCGTACTCTAAGGTAATAATAGAAGTGCCTATAAACAACAGCACAAAGCCAAAAAAGATTAAACCATGCGCACGGCCTGCACTTTTATCGCGGCGTACCAAGGTGCGATGAGTTGCCATGGTTTTAACCATTGCACTAAATCGTTGCAACAGCTCGCCCCAAGAGCCGTCAGGCTTACCACGACGATACTTACGAATCTGAACATAACAACCGTATATAAAAACAGCTATTGCAGCATATCCAATTGCATAGAATAGATGTATTGCTTGTGGATGAAAATTCTCAAACAATATCCTAGTAACTTCTTTTGGATTATTCATT
>JANNFN010000170.1:0-4400 GCA_031379885.1 Methylotenera sp. | reverse complement strand
CCGCCACTGCGCAAATTCCTACTCGCCATGCAAACTTACTTCAAATATGCCTAAATCCACCTATTACGTCATTCCCGCGAAGGCGGGAATCCATTTTCAAGTTTTAAAATGATTAAAAGACAAAATGGTTAAGCATGTCGTCATTATCGGCGGCGGAATGGCAGGCCTAGCAGCCGCATCCACATTGGCTTCCAGAGGCATTGCTGTAACGTTATTAGAAGCCGCTTCACAGCTAGGCGGTCGCGCACGTAGCGTGGCGATTGAATTTAACAGCCAAGTACATCAGCTGGATAACGGCCAGCATATTATGCTAGGCGCTTACACCGAAACGCTTAAGTTATTAGAAAAGATTGGTGTATCAGAAAAAGATGCTTTTTTGCGCATACCGCTCAATTTGGACATGCGTTTAGATAAGCACAGCGCATTTAAACTCGCCACACCCAGCTATTTGCCGGCGCCTTTCAATCAATTGGTGGGATTTTTGCTGTGCGAAGGCATTGCATTCAGCGAGCGCATGCAGGTCATCAAATTCATGCTAAAGCTCAAAAAAAATCATTATAAAATAGAAAAAGATGTGCCACTGTCAGTTTTTTTGCTGCAAAATAATCAATCAGATCAAGTGATTAACATGCTGTGGGAGCCGCTATGTTTGGCTGCGCTGAATACGCCGATTAAAACCGCTAGTAGCAAAATATTTTTAAACGTGCTTAAAGACACGTTTAAAACTAAAAATAGCACAGATTTTTTGCTGCCAAGATTAGATCTCACGCAACTGTTTGCACAGCCAGTTTCAAGTTACCTAAAAACATATCATGCCAACATTTTACTCAGTCAGCGCGTCAAAAGTATCGCCCCGCATGCCAATGGCTACGTGGTTTCCACTAAAGAAGCACAATTTGAGGCCAGCCATGTGATTGTGGCAATGTCGCCTGTGCGATTAAGAAACGTGCTGGCCGATTTGCCCAAACTCAAACACATCGCCGCGCAAACCAAAAGTTATGAATATCAACCCATTTACACCATTTATTTGCAATATCCGCGCGAGACAATACTCTCTGCGCCAATGCTGGGCTTGACTGGCACGCTTGCGCAATGGGTGTTTGATCGCGGTATTTTGTGCAATCAACATGGTTTAATGGCGGTAATTATCAGCGCAGAAGGTGCGCACCAACTGCTTACGCAAGATGAATTGGCTTTGAGGGTCGCACAAGAACTGCAAGCCGCATTCCCGCAGCTTGCTAAGCCGCTCTGGCATAAAGTGATTGCCGAAAAACGCGCGACATTTTCGTGCACTGTCAATTTGCCAAGACCAGCGCACGTTACGCCCTACCCGAATTTGTTCATTGCGGGTGATTACACCTATGCCGATTATCCTGCCACCATAGAAGGCGCGGTGCGCAGCGGCATCAACTCTGCAAACTACATTATTAATCCTTAGTTATAAACCCTTAACTTTTCTGAAAGCATTTTTATGAGCGCACATTTAACCGATTTCCTTATCCACTGGGCGATTATGAGCCTCTCGCTATGGGTGGCTAGCTACGTTTTCAACGGCATCAAGTTTTCCAACAAGTCATCTTTGCTTATTTCTGCACTGGTATTGGGCTTTGTGAATGCCGTGCTGCGCCCTATTCTGCTTATTCTCACGTTCCCTCTTACCATTGTGACATTAGGGCTATTTATCTTAGTGGTCAACGCGCTGATGATTATGCTGGTCGCCAAACTGGTCAATGGCTTCAAACTCTCAGGATTTTGGACAGCCTTCTTTGTCGGTATTTTTATTGCCTTGTTCAGCCTATTTATTGAATACTTTTTACCCAGTCAAGGTGTAATGATGATGAATACTGGCCCACTAATTACCGCTTGATTTTGCCACAACACACATCCCTAAACTATATTTAGCGAGCTAATTATACCTTTGCCTATTTTTCAAGCGATTTTAGATACTCGCCAGTTCTAATTCTCCGTCGAATTTCACGCTGTACAGCAGAAAGTGCATACCCCTTATTCCCGCCTACAATCGAAGCAATTGTTTTACGGTTGCAATTTTCACATATAAAAATGGTCTTTCTAGGTTCATTTCCGTAGAGATCATAATGATCATCGTAAACAAGTTCAGATTCACATTTTGGGCATAAACACCAAAGGTTAGATATCTCACTGCCAGACCAAGACCAGCACCACTTTGCATCAAATAAAGCATCTTCAATATACAACTTGTAAGGTGCAGGCTGACTCTTTTTTACACTACTAATAATCCGAGCAATGGCAGGTAGAATCAAAAGCGCCAAGCTAAAAAGTACCCAACCTTTAACTGAATATGAATCCGTGAAAAAACTTCCAAGCCAAATAACTTGTTCCCATAACCACAAAAGGAATAATTTGAAAGGACTCCAAAGCATAGCGAGCACAGTTAAAATTATTCCGCCTACAACCGTTGCTATTACACCATTTCTAACTGAATCAGAATTTTCTTTGGCCATTTTAACCATTCCTCAACTGATTTAAAGCTTGCTCTAATCGCTCTACGGCAATCACTTCTAGTCCTGCAATCTTTGCTTTTGGCGCGTTGGCTTTCGGCACGATGGCTTTGGTAAAGCCTAGTTTTGCGGCTTCTTTTAGGCGCATTTGTCCACCTTGCACGGGGCGCACTTCTCCAGCCAAACCAACTTCACCAAACACAATAAGTTTATTCTGTAATGGTTTGTTTTTTAAAGAAGAAACAATAGATAATATCACCGCCAAATCGACCGCTGGCTCGGCAATTTTAACGCCGCCGACTGCGTTGATAAACACATCTTGGTCAAAACACGGAATGCCTGCGTGGCGATTTAATACCGCTAACAGCATGGCTAAGCGGTTCTGTTCAAGACCTGTGGCTAATCTTTTCGCGTTTGGCGCATGACTTTCATCCACTAAAGCCTGAATTTCAATCAACAATGGTCGCGTGCCTTCCATCGTCACGGTAATGCAACTACCCGCCACTTGGCTTTCGTGATGCGATAAAAATAAAGCTGACGGGTTAGAAACCTCACGCAAGCCGTGTTCGGTCATCGCGAATACGCCAAGCTCATTCACTGCACCAAAGCGATTTTTAAAGGCACGTATCAGCCGAAATGAGGAGTTTTGATCACCTTCAAAATACAAAACAGTATCGACAATATGCTCTAACACGCGCGGCCCTGCTAGTGAGCCCTCTTTAGTCACATGACCGACTAAAATCACAGTAATACCACGTTGCTTAGCTAAGCGGGTAAGTTGCGCTGAACATTCGCGCACCTGCGCTACCGAGCCAGGCGCGGATTGCAGCGCCTCAGACTACACGGTTTGAATAGAATCAATGACCGCGATATTGGGTTTGTGCGTTTGCAGTGTGGCGAGAATTTTCTCAAGGTTAATTTCAGCTAGTAGTTCGACATTACTGGCATCCAGCCCTAATCTTTTCGCCCGCATCGCGATTTGTTGCGGTGATTCTTCACCGCTGACGTAAATGGCCTGACTATTTTTACCTAAATGACATAAAACTTGCAGCAAAAGCGTCGATTTTCCAATGCCAGGGTCACCGCCAATCAGCACCACGCCGCCCTCTACCAAGCCGCCGCCTAGCACGCGGTCAAACTCGCTAATGCCTGTGGGAGTTCGCTCAATATCTGCGGCTTTAATGCTGCTTAGTTTTTGTAAGGTGCTGCTTTGAGTTAAACCATCGAATTTATTGGCGTAGCGGTTAGTTGAAGTGCTAGATTCTTCGATGCTTTCTACCAGCGTGTTCCACGACATGCAGCTTGGGCATTGGCCTTGCCATTTTGGCTCGCTGGCGCCGCATTCGGTGCAACTATAGATGGTTTTAGCTTTTGCCATAGCTTTAAGGCGCAATCTTAAATGGTAAGGTTTTGCCACTTCCACGCCATTCGCCTGTTGACGTATCTCCGTGCCAAGTTGCGTCAATGGTTGGCTGCACTTTTAATGTGCTATTCACTTCGGTCCAAGTATTTCCAGTTCCCATCAATTCAATAGGGTGACGGTACTTATCGTAAAAATATACCGCTTTTAACATCCTATCGTATCCTTCTGGGTTATGTATTTTCATGGTAATTTTAGATTGTCCGATGCTGCCGTAAAACACCTGACCAGTGATGCCAGTAGGTTGGTAGGATTTTAGATGATCATTCAGTAACAAGTTTTTAGCATATGCACTTAAATATGGCTTAAGTTTTTGAAAAGAATAATGATTATGAAATTCATCGATGGCATCTAAGGCGCGGCTGGCGTGGTTGCTACAACGTGAGTGTGTAAAAACGATGCCTTTTTTATCGATGGTAAAGTAACCAAGCTCGTGATGATCGCCCGACTTCATTTCATCTTTGTGACTCAAGGCATTTTCGCTTAAACAGCTTTGGTAC
>JANNFN010000167.1:0-22926 GCA_031379885.1 Methylotenera sp. | reverse complement strand
AAGCCAGCCAAAGCCATCAGCTTATGCAGGCGTTGTGTTGGCTCAGGCGGTGCATTTTCATCCACTTCTAATTTTTTAAAATCAGTCTTAGGTCTGCGTGGAATCGCTTGCGGATCGCGCTGCTGCTTAAAGGGACGTGCCATATGGATAACTTATGTGAGAAATGATTAATTTCAAAAGCGCATTTTACAGCAGTTACGACAAAAGCCTGAATTTAATAAATAAGCGGCTTATTAATTCTCTAGCGGCTAGTTTTCTAAAGGTATCTCGGTTTGCTCAAAATCATCCATCACGGGCAATTCGGCTAATGATCGCAAATTCAGGTCATCTAAAAAATGTTTCGTGGTCGCATAAAGTGAAGGTCGGCCTGGCACTTCACGCTGGCCAACCACATCAATCCAATCGCGCTCTTGCAATTGACGCATCACATTCGGGTTCACTGCAACACCACGTATTTGCTCAATATCGCCACGCGTGACAGGTTGACGATAGGCAATAATCGCCAAAGTTTCCATCACCGCGCGCGAGTATTTGGTTTGACGTTCTGGACTCAAACGCATGATAAATTCGCTGAATTGTGATTTGGCCTGAAAACGGTAGCCCGTTGCCACCTGCACCAGTTCGAGCGTTTTTTCACTCCAATCTTGCTTTAGTTCATCCAACAACATGCGCAAAGTCGTCCGCTCCATGCGGCCAGCAAACAGTTTGAGCATATCGTCCAAAGCCAATGGGGATGGGCTTGTCAGCAATGCTGCTTCTAACACTTGTTTGAATTCGACAATGTTATCTGGCTCTTTCATCTTCACTCACTCACGTTCGCTTGCAAATAAATCGGTGAAAACGCTTGCTGTTGCGTCATACGAATCAAACCTTCTTTTGCCAACTCCAAAATTGCTAAAAAATTCACCACCAACTTGGCTAAACCATCGTCAGCCATATCAAATAATGCAGAAAATTCTACCATGCCATCGGCCTTTAGGCGACGTAGAATCTGGCTCATATGCTCACGCACAGAGAGTTCTGCCTTGCCAATTTTATGGTGTGAATTCAATTTGGCGCGCTTCAACACATTGCGCCACGCTTCTACCAACTCATCCAAACTCACTTCTGGCGGTTTGATTTCTGATATATGCTGATAATAAGCCGCCGCAACGCTAATATCCACGCCCACTTGTGGCATGGCATCCAAACGCGCTGCGGCGAGCTTAATCGCCTCGTACTCCATTAAACGACGTACTAATTCGGCGCGCGGGTCATCTTCCTCGGCAATTTCGGCAGGTTTTGGTAGCAACATGCGCGATTTAATCTCTATCAACATCGCCGACATCAGCAAGTAATCCGCCGCCAGCTCCAGCTTAATCACCTTCATTTTCTCCACATACACCATATATTGCGCAGTCAGTTGCGCCATAGGAATATCGAGAATATCTAAATTGTGCTTGCGGATAAGGTAGAGCAACAAATCGAGCGGGCCTTCGAAGGTTTCTAAAAATACCTCTAACGCATCTGGCGGAATGTATAAATCGTGCGGCAGCTCACTGAGCGTTTCGCCTTTAATTTTGATTTCTGAATTAAGCTGTAAAAGCATTAGTGCGTTATAGCCTTCGAAAACACGTTAATGACAATCACCCCAGCAATAATTAAACCGATGCCGATGATGGCAGGAAGATCCAACACCTGACGGTAAACCACCGCTCCAATAATAGAAACCAGCACAATGCCCATGCCCGCCCAAATGGCATACATAATGCCCACTGGCAGCACGCGCATACTAATTGCCATAAAATAAAACCCTGTGCCGTAGCCAAGCACCACCACCAGTGACGGCCAAAACCGTGTAAATTCGTTTGTGGATTTCATCGTGCTGGTTGCAATCACTTCTGCCACGATTGCGACACTCAATGCTAGCCAGTGATTCATCGTTTCCTATTTAAAAATTCATGCTCTGCAACCCGCATGGATATTGGCTTGCAGAGCATATAATAATTGTTGTTTTTATATGTAAATTGCATTTATTATCCTACGCTTGCTCAATCGACAATCTACCTCTTTTAACACGCAAACATCCGACATTCGGATTATTCGCTATCAATGCCCATTCAGGTTGCCCCTCAGCTGTCATGAAAGATAAAATACGCAAATCATTTGATAAGGTCACGGCAATTTCTGGCAAATGGCCAAAAGTCTCAACATTGGTCACTTTCGTGTCAATAAGTTTTTTAAAAATTCCAGACCACTTTTTCTCTGAGCTCCAAGAGCCCCCGAGAATTGAGTTCTTTCTTTCAACTCTCCAACTCCACTCAATCATTAGTGTAAGCTCTCCTTGAGGGTTTCCCTCCTCGCCATCTTTTCTTATTCTTCCTGGAGCTAGTTGCCCAAACTCAATAAAAAGTGCCGAACCATAGCCGCGCCATACATGCGACACCGCCTTCCCAATTAACGCACTGAAGAATGGCTTAGGGTCAGCCAATCATTTTCCTAACCATAATTCAAACCCATCGCATCTCTTACATCGCGCATTGTTTCTCTAGCCAATTTACGCGCTTTTTCGCAGCCTTCGGCGACAATATTTTTCACTAAAGTTGGGTCTTCGGCATATTGCGCAGCGCGTTCTTGAATCGGTTTTAGCTCTTTCAACACCGCATCAATGACTGGTTGTTTACATTCTATGCAGCCAATCGTTGCGCTTTTGCAGCCAATTTGCACCCAATCTTTTACGCTATTGTCAGAATACACTTCGTGCAATTGCCACACTGGGCATTTGGCTGGGTCGCCCGGGTCGGTGCGGCGAATGCGCGCGGGGTCTGTGGGCATGGTTTTGATTTTTTTAGCGACAGAGTCTGTATCTTCACGCAAGGAAATGGTGTTGTTGTACGATTTTGACATTTTTTGACCGTCTAGCCCAGTCATTTTAGAGGCTGGCATGAGCTTATATTCTGGCTCAACCAAAATCATTTTACCGCCGCCTTCTAAATAACCGAGCAAGCGTTCTTTATCGCCCAAACTTAAATTTTGCGCTTCTTCTATCATGGTGCGCGCGCTGTCTAGTGCTTCTTCATCGCCATCTTGCTGATACGCGCTTCGCATTTCTTCATACACCGCAGCGCGTTTGCTGCCTAGTTTTTTAATGGCGGCAATGGCTTTTTCTTCAAATCCAGCTTCTTTACCGTAGATATGATTAAAACGACGCGCGATTTCACGTGTGAATTCAATATGCGGAATTTGGTCCTCGCCCACTGGCACTTGCGTCGCTTTATAAATGAGAATATCCGCAGATTGCAATAGTGGATAACCTAAAAAACCGTAGGTGGATAAATCTTTACTGGCGAGTTTTTCTTGCTGGTCTTTATAAGTTGGCACGCGCTCTAGCCAGCTAAGCGGTGTAATCATAGAAAGCAACGTGAATAATTCGGCATGTTCTGGCACTCGTGATTGAATGAAAATAGTCGCATTGGCAGGGTCCACGCCTGCTGCGAGCCAATCAATCACCATTTCCCACACAGATTCTTCAATAATTTCTGGCGTGTCATAGTGCGTCGTGAGCGCATGCCAATCGGCCACAAAAAACAAACACTCATGCTCGTGCTGAAGCTTAATCCAATTTTTGAGTACGCCGTTGTAATGGCCTAAATGTAAATTCCCCGTTGGGCGCATGCCCGATAAAACGCGTTCTACCGCCATGTGATGACCTAAACTTTTATTAGAATAATAGCGCTATTATACAAAATTGCTTAAGTAAAAACGCGCAAAATAATTGCCGCAAAAAAATTAATGATTGGTGTGATGATTTTGCCAAGCACGCCCGTAAACATAAGCACAATCAAGATAGCAAAACCATACCGTTCAACCTGTGCCAATTTCATAGCCAAATTGTTTGGCAACAAACTTACCGCAATGCGCCCACCGTCGAGCGGCGGCATGGGTAAGAGATTAAGCACCATTAACACCAAATTGATGCTGATGCCCGCCCAGCTCATTTCTGATAAAAAAATCGTTGCGCTTTGAGGTGCATGTTTAGAGTAATTTAGCAGTAAGGCCCAAAATATCGCCATCACTAAATTTGACGCAGGGCCAGCCGCAGCAACCCACAGCATGTCTTTTTTAGGGTGGCGTAAATTGGCAAAGTTAACGGGTACTGGCTTTGCCCAGCCGAATAAAACACCACCAAGCATGACAGTGAGTGCAGGCAATAAAATAGTACCAAATGGGTCGATATGCTTAAGTGGATTTAACGAAATGCGCCCTAGTTTTTCTGCGGTTAAATCGCCAAAATATTTTGCCGCATAGCCGTGTGCGGCCTCATGCACGGTAATCGCGAATAAAATAGGCAGTGCGTAAACGGCAATTTTTTGTATAACGGTAAGTTCCATGCTTTACTTTCTATAAAGACATCACAAGCCAAATGGTGCCACGTCGCCCGCGCCTTGGCGAATAAGTACTGGCGAGGCTTCCGTCAAATCAATCACTGTCGTCAACCCCGTGTGATGAATGGCTGAATCAATCACTAAATCAACTTGGCTTTCCAATCTATCACGAATTTCCCACGCTTCATTCAGTGGTTCGTCTTCATTCGGCAATTGCAAGGTCATGCTTAAAATCGGTTCGCCAAGCTCATCCAATAAAGCCTGCACCACGGCGTGATTTGGCACACGAATGCCTACCGCGCTACGCTTGGGGTGCTGCAAACGACGCGGCACTTCTCTAGAAGCCTTTAAAATAAAGGTATACGCACCCGGTGTATTGTTTTTAAGTAACCGAAACTGGCTATTATCCACTTGCGCATACACGCTTAGCTCGCTTAAATTACTGCACACAAGCGTGAATAAATGGTCATCGCCCAAGCCACGAATCTGGCGGATTCTATCTTGGGCATCCTTAAAGCCCAGCATGCAACCAAGCGCGTAGCTTGAATCGGTCGGATAAGCAATCACGCCGCCTTCGCGCAAAATTTCAACCGCATGCTTAATCAGCCGCGCCTGAGGATTTTCGGCATTGATTACATAATACTGTGCCATTACGTCAGTTTTGGTGCTGCGTCAACTTAAGTACTGCTTCTCTGGCCAATCATCCCATACAGGCACGCACCCCGCTGGCAGCTCAGGAATACAACCCATCTCCATATACGAGATGCCAGAGCCGTGATAATCAGAGCCAAGAGACGATTTTAAGCTGAATTTATGCGCAATTTTGGCAAATTGTTGATACTGGGGCGGTGTATGACTACCTGTTACCACCTCGATTGCTGCACCACCCAAGCTTCTAAATTCGTGCATGAGTAGCAACATGTTAATGGTGCCTAAATCATAGCGACCAGGATGCGCAATCACTGCGCTGCCACCCGCAGCATTAATCAAGTCCACTGCAGCTTCCAAGCTCATCCATTGGTGCTCTTTAAAGCCAGGCTTGCCTTTCACTAAATATTTTTTAAACACGCTCTTAGTATCTTTTGCATGACCGCTTTCTACCAAAAAACGCGCAAAATGTGTCCGCGTAATAATACTTTGCGCGGCCAGCGCTTTAGCTCCTTCATACGCGCCATGAATGCCCGCTCTGGCTAAATCTTCACCCATTTCTTGCGCTCGCTCATCGCGGCCAATGCGTACTTTATCAAGCGCCGTTTTTAACGCCACGTTACCTGCATCCACCTTTAAGCCGACAATATGCAGCGTGCGCCTTTTCCAAGTCACAGAAATTTCTACGCCATTGATAAATTGAATATCGTGCTCGAGAGCCGCTTCCCGTCCGGCTTGCAGGCCGCTCATATCATCGTGATCTGTCAGTGCTAACACTTTTACGCCGCGCTTTGCCGCGTACGCAACTAAATCGGGTGGCGAAAATAAGCCGTCAGAAACGGTAGAATGGCAGTGAAGATCAATCTGAGCAGGCATAGCGTTTGTGCTTTAAATATAAAGTGTGTTTTGCATAATTACTGAAATCATAGCAAAATACTGACTTCGCAGATAGACAAGCTTTTACATCCCAAAGGTCTCATGAAATTTTTATTTGATTTACTTCCGGTCATTTTGTTTTTTGTCGGCTTTAAGTTCTACGGTATTTTTGCTGCTACTGGCATCGCCATCGCAACCACACTGGCAATGATTGTTTACAGCAAGCTACGCCATGGCAAAATCGATAAAATGTTGCTGGTTAACGGCGCTGTTATTAGCGTACTGGGTGGCATTACGCTTTTGTTGCACGATAAAACCTATATTATGTGGAAACCCACCGTGTTGTATTGGCTGATGGCTGCTATTTTATTAGTTTCTAACCTATTTTTTAAGAAGAACTTTATCCAACAAATAATGGGTAAAATGATGAATGCACCTACCAATATATGGAACAAACTTAATTTAACTTGGGCTATTTTTTTAATCCTATTAGGATTTTTAAATTTATACGTCGCATTTAATTACAGTTTAGATACGTGGGTGAATTTCAAACTTTTTGGCGTCACTAGCATGATGTTTGTATTTGTCATCGTCCAGACTTTACTACTAAGAAAATATTTAATCGAAGCCGCAGAAGAAGAAAAATAATGTGGTACGCCATTATTGCAGAAGATATTGAGAATAGCCTTGAAAGGCGCATGAATACTAGATCTGCGCATTTAGCGCGTTTAACTGAGTTGCAAAATCAAGGCAGACTATTATTGGCAGGACCCTTCCCGACCATTGATAGCTTAGATCCAGGCGCTGCGGGCTATTCTGGCAGTTTGATAGTGGTAGAGTTTAGTGATTTAGCTGCTGCAAAAAGTTGGGCAGATGCAGATCCTTTTGTCAGCGCAGGTGTGTACAAAAGCGTTTTAGTGAAACCTTTTCGTAAAACGCTACCCTAAAGGTTTGATTTTTAAATTGGTACAGAATGAATTTAGTAGAAACCATAAAAACAAGATTAGCTGCACTTAACCCTGTGAGTTTGGAAATTCAAGACGACAGTGCCATGCACGCTGGCCACAAAGGCAATACTGGCGGTGGGCACTTCAGTGTGAAAATTGTAAGCTCGCAATTTTCTCAAAAATCGCAGATAATGCGACATCGTTTAATTTATCAAGCACTTACTGACTTAATGCCGCAACAAATTCATGCTATAAGCATTCATGCAATTTCGCCTGACGACTCCATTTAACGCTCATAACTTATTATTTATTAAGGATTTCTTATGAAAATCAACCAAATACTCTTAGCAATCGCAGCAATTTCTACTTTATCTTTCGCGCCAGCCTTATACGCAGCTGATGCAGCCGCCACAGTCAATGGCAAACCCATTAAGCAATCTTGGGTGGATTACATTATGAAAGATGCACAGGCTCGCGGCCAAAAAGGTGAAGGCTTAAAAAATGCCATTATTAACGAACTTGTAGGTTCTGAATTGGCTTATCAAGAAGCGGTAAGGCAAGGCGTAGACAAAAGCTCTGACATCGTCATTGCCACAGAAATCGGGCAGCGCAAATTGGTAGTGAATGCATTTTTAGCTGATTTTATGAAGAAAAATGCAGTAACGGACGCAGACAAAAAAGAAGCATACGAGCAATACAAAAAAGAGTTGGGTGATAAAGAATTCAATGCGCGTCATATTTTGGTGAAAACCGAAGCAGAAGCCAACGATATCACCGCACAAATAAAAAAAGGCGGTGATTTTGGGAAATTGGCTAAAGAAAAATCACTAGATCCTGGCTCTAAAGAAAAAGGTGGTGATTTAGGCTGGTTCTCACCAGCAGGCATGGTAAAACCATTTAGTGAAGCTGTGACAACGTTGAAAAAAGGTGAAGTTACGCCTGCTCCAATTCAAACCCAATTTGGCTGGCATGTGATTAAATTGGTAGATTCGCGCGCTACCCAAGTACCAAGCTACGACAAAGTAAAAGATGGTTTAGAGCGTACATTACAACAGCGTAAATTAGAAAAAATGATGCTTGAACTTAAAGCAAAAGCAAAAATTGAGGTACCTGGAGTCACTGATAAAAAATAATCATTTTCTTTAATTTGATATTTTCGCAATAAAAAGGCCTGCTTTTGCAGGCTTTTTTATTATGGGTAACCGTCAAGTCAAGTTTGATTGACTTTTGAACAGTTTATGTAATAATCAAGAACTATTATCATTTAGATTACACTAAGCAGCATGGTTAAGTTAAACAATATTATGTCCAAGAATGTTAAGTTAAAAGATATCAAGCTAAACACTTTAAATCCTGGTGAACATGGCGTTATTCAAGCGATACATGCTGAACATGCTTTGCATCAACGTTTAAATGCTTTAGGTTTTAGAGTTGGCAAAAAAATAGAACTGATTCGCCGTGCCAGCTTTAATGGACCTTTGCATGTGCGCATAGGTGCAACTGATATTATTATGCGCGACGTTGAAGCGCAACGCATTCAGCTTAACGCTGCTTAAACTGTAACAACTCATATGAAGCGCATCGCCCTGCTTGGCATGCCCAATACGGGCAAATCTACCTTGTTTAACCGTCTAAGTGGCGCCTCTGCGCGCGTTGGTAATTGGCCTGGCATCACTGTAGATTTAATGAGTGCCAAAATTTTAATTGGCGGCCACATCGCTGAACTGGTTGATTTACCTGGTATTTATGATTTGCACGGCTTTTCCGACGATGAGCAAGTAGTACGTCATTTTCTAAGCAACAACGATGTCGATTTAGCCATCATTGTACTCAATAGTTCACAAATCGACCGTCAATTATCGTTTGCCTTACAAATTAAACAATTAGGCTTGCCCGCAATCATACTGCTGAATATGCAAGACGAAGCCAAACGCTCAGGCATCAGTATTGATACTGAAACAATGTCCAAACAGCTTGGTATTCCCGTCATGTTAATCAGTGCAAAATACGGTGATAGCTGCCCGCAGGCCTTGCAAATGGCGGCTAAGCAATTGGAGGAAAAAGTACATATGGTTTCGCCAGGCGAAATTTCAGTTCTACTAGAAGCCGACGTTCAAATAGAGCAGGAAATGCAAAACATCGTCAAGCAAACGGTGCAAATGCCCACCCAGCTTACCGATAAAACAACTGATAATATCGACAGAGTATTGCTGCATCCTTGGTTTGGTTTACCAATATTTTTTGCAGCCATGTTTTTGCTATTTCAGTTTATTTTTACCGCAGGAAAACCCTTACAAGACGGCATGGCATGGCTGTTAAGCAATTTACGCACAAGCTTATTAGAGCCTTTATTGGTAGAATTACCCTCATGGCTTAATGGCTTATTATTAGATGGTATTTTTAACGGGATCAGTACTGTGGCGGCTTTCGTACCCATTATTGTACTGTTTTTCTTAGTGATGAGCATGGTAGAGGATAGCGGTTATTTATCGCGCGCAGCTTTTCTCATGGATTCGTTTATGGCGAAAATAGGCCTTGATGGCCGCGGTTTTGTGATGGTGCTAATGGGCTTTGGTTGCAACGTACCTGCACTCATGGGCACGCGCGTCATGCGTAGCCGTCCCATGCGCTTACTCACTATGCTAGTTATTCCACTCTCATTGTGTTCTGCACGGCTGCAAGTATTTTTGTTTATGATTGCAACACTTTTCGCTGCTAGCCAAGCTGCTTACATTATGTTTGCGCTCTATATGATGAGCTTTTTCACCATATTTCTAACCGCTGTTTTGTTTAAAGGCCAATACCAAAGTAGCGAGCCATTTATTTTAGAGTTGCCTCCGTACCGCTTCCCAACTCCACGTCAAATATGGCTTAGAGGTTGGCAAGAGGTCAAATACTTTTTAAATCGTGCCACTAAGTTTATTGTCATCGGTGTAGTGTTAGTTTGGCTACTTACTAACTACCCCACCAACGTCGCACCAGCCAGCGCGGGTACATTGGCAGGACAAATCGGTACATTATTTGCGCCAATACTCGACCCGATTGGTATCGACACACAACTCGCTATCGCGCTGATATTTGGCTTTGTAGCTAAGGAGATTGTAATCGGCTCGCTTGCAGTGATTTACGGCTTACAAGGCGATGCACTTAGCCACCAAATCGCCATGAATATCGACTGGGTGCAAGGCATGAGCTTTATGCTGTTCACGCTCATCTACACGCCGTGCTTGTCTACTATCGCCACTATAAAAACTGAATCTAAAAGCAGTAAATTCATGTGGCTATCCATAGCTTGGTCGCTTGGCTTAGCGTGGGTAATAAGCTTTATTTTTTATCAAGGCGCACGGGCTTTGGGGTTTTAGCGTGATTATATTTTTATAATATGTTAACTAGGTTTAAATATGGCCAAAGCATGTTGCGATAGTGCGTGCGATGCGAATGTAGCGCAAACAGCTCGCTATCGGAAAGTGTTGGTGTTAGCACTAGTGATTAACCTCATCATGTTCTTTGTCGAGGTCTTTGGTGGTTTCAGCTCGGGTTCAGTGTCGTTAATGGCCGATGCAATCGATTTCTTCGGCGATGCTGCCAATTACGGAATCTCGCTAGCAGTACTCTCCATGAGTTTGCTTTGGCGTTCGCGTGCCGCTATGCTTAAAGGCTTAACCATGGGTGTTTTTGGCTTATTCGTACTTGCAAAAACTTTGTGGTCTTTGAAATCGGGTGTTATTCCAGAACCTTACACTATGGGTCTAATTGGCACGATAGCGCTAGTAGCTAATGCCAGTGTAGCATTCATGCTCTACAAATTTCGTGAGGGCGATGCTAATATGCGCTCAGTATGGTTATGTAGCCGTAACGATGCCATTGGTAATGTGGCAGTTATGCTGGCGGCCTTTGGCGTGTTTGGGAGTGGTAGTGCATGGCCAGACTTGTTGGTTGCAACAATTATGGCGGGCCTAGGCATTTCTGCCGCAATGCATATTATAAAACGCGCATCTGTTGAGCTTAAGGCAAACAACATTAATTAACTGATTTGTAAGAACCACTAACCAGCTTTCTGTTAAAATACTCATCAATTATTTTAACGTTTAGCAGTTAAATCGCTCATGCAAACCAGCCAACCTTTAAGCCCCGCATTCCTAAGTTTGCGCGGTAGCCCCGCTTTATCAGCTTTTCGTCTTGATAAGCTATATGCCGACTTAAAAAAATCAGCCCCTAATATTGCGCATATTGATGCAGAGTTTGTACATTTTGCATTTAGCGAAACTGTACTCAACGAAAACCAACAAAATACCCTAAAACAAATTTTAACCTATGGCGCTGCTTCCAAGGATGCTCCACAAGCCAATGTGGAAGCGCCTTCTGGAGCACTGTTTTTAGTGATTCCGCGTATTGGTACAATTTCGCCTTGGGCTTCGCGCGCCACCGATATTGCCAAAAATTGCGGTTTAGAATCTATTTTGCGGCTTGAGCGCGGCATTGCGTTTTATGTCGTAACCAAAGATAGCAAACCTTTAAGCGACACCGAAAAAATTGCACTCAAAACGCAAATTCATGATCGCATGACAGAAACCGTACTCTACAATTTAAACGATGCGCATAGACTCTACCACGCGGCAACGCCAACCCCACTTTGCACGGTGGATATTTTGCAAGGTGGCAAAGCGGCGCTTGAAGTCGCAAATAGCGAAATGGGTTTGGCGCTATCGCTAGACGAAGTGGATTATTTGCTGGAGAACTTCAGCAAAATTGGTCGCAACCCGACTGACGTTGAGCTGATGATGTTTGCACAGGCTAACTCAGAACATTGTCGCCATAAAATATTTAATGCTGATTGGGTGATTGACGGCGAGGCGCAAGATATAAGCCTTTTTGGTATGATACGCAACACGCATAAGCTTAACCCTGGCAACACGGTCGTAGCTTACAGCGACAATTCTTCGATTGTTGAAGGTCAAAAAACCAAACGTTTTTATCCAAACAATACTGGCGAATATGGCTTTGTAGAAGAAGATATGCACTACTTGATGAAAGTAGAAACGCATAACCACCCTACTGCCATTTCGCCGTTTGCTGGCGCGGCCACTGGCGCGGGTGGTGAAATTCGCGACGAAGGCGCAACTGGCATTGGCTCCAAGCCAAAAGCTGGTCTAACTGGCTTTTCAGTTTCCAATTTAAACATTCCAGGCTTTACCCAAGCTTGGGAAAAACCTTATGGCAAACCAGGTCGCATCGCTACTCCTCTGCAAATTATGATTGAAGGACCACTTGGTGGCGCGGCCTATAACAACGAGTTTGGTCGCCCCAATATTGCTGGCTATTTCCGCACGTTTGAGTTGGAATCTGAAGGCCAAATTCGCGGCTACCACAAGCCGATTATGCTTGCAGGTGGCGTCGGCAATATTTCTGCCAATCACTCACACAAAAATGCGATTCCTGCAGGTGCGGCGCTGATTCAATTGGGCGGCCCAGCCATGTTGATTGGGCTTGGCGGAAGCGCTGCGAGCAGCATGGATACAGGCAGCAACACAGAAAACTTGGACTTTGATTCTGTGCAACGCGGCAACCCCGAGTTGCAACGCCGCGCACAGGAAGTCATCGACCGCTGCTGGCAACTCGGCGACAAAAATCCGATTCTGAGTATCCATGATGTGGGTGCAGGCGGCATTTCCAATGCGTTTCCAGAGTTAGTGAATGACGCCAAAGTTGGCGCACTATTTGAGCTGCGCAATGTGCATAACGAAGAGTCTGGCATGTCGCCGCGCGAACTTTGGAGCAACGAAGCGCAGGAGCGCTACGTACTCGCAGTGTTACCAGCTGACTTGCCGAGCTTTAAGGCTATATGCGAACGCGAACGCTCGCCATACGCGATTGTGGGTTATGCAACCGAAGAGCGTCATTTAACCGTGACGGATAGCCACTTCAATGACAAACCTGTGGATATGGAATTAAGCGTGTTATTGGGCAAACCGCCAAAAATGACACGTGACGTAAAGTCTGTCGCTAAAAAATTAAACACTTTTGAATCCAGTAGAATTGACATCAAAGACGCCGTAGCCCGTGTACTCAGACTGCCCGGCGTGGCGGATAAAACTTTCCTGATCACCATCGGCGACCGCACGGTGACGGGTTTAATCGCGCGTGACCAAATGGTGGGACCATGGCAAGTACCTGTATCTGATGTTGCGGTGACGCTAGCAGGCTATGAAACCAATGTGGGTGAGGCATTTGCCATCGGCGAGAAAGCGCCGCTGGCATTGATTAACGCGCCTGCTAGCGGCCGCATGGCGATAGGAGAAGCGATTACCAACGTCGCCGCAAGTTTTATTAATGACATTAGCAACTTAAAGCTATCGGCCAACTGGATGGCGCCTGCTGGACATGCGGGCGAGGATGCTGCTTTGTTTGCCACAGTAAAAGCGGTCGGTATCGAGCTTTGCCCTGCGCTAGGTGTCAGCATTCCCGTCGGCAAAGATTCGATGAGCATGAAAACGGTGTGGAACGAAAACGGACAAGATAAAGCCGTCACATCGCCTATTTCACTCGTTGTCACCGCGTTTGCCAATACGCCCGACGCACGTAAAACTTTAACCCCTCAATTACGAACAGAACTATCTAATCAAGACCTTGGCGAAACTAAACTTATTCTGATTGATTTAGGCAACGGCAAAAACCGCATGGGCGGCTCCGCGCTAGCACAAGTGTATGGTCAACTTGGTGACGACGCACCCGATGTGGATAATCCTGCACAATTAAAAGTATTTTTTGCAGAAATTCAACGCTTAAATGCTGAGGATAAGATTTTGGCGTATCACGACAAAAGCGACGGCGGCTTATTTGCAACACTTTGTGAAATGACGTTTGCTGGGAGATGTGGTCTACAAGCCAATATCCATGCGGATTCTGGCGATGCCTTAAATACGCTATTTAACGAAGAGTTGGGTGCAGTGATTCAAGTACACGCGAGTGAGGCAGCAGTGATTTTAGCCAAACTTAATCAACACTTAAGCGCACAAATCATCGGTGATGTGACCACTGGAAACGAAATTAATTTTGCAATCAATGGCAAAAACATATTCACCGATTCGCGCGTTAATCTGCACAGAATATGGTCCGAAACTACCTTCCACATGCAAAGTCTGCGCGATAACCCAACTTGTGCACAACAAGAATACGATCGCATTTTAAACGACGCAGATACTGGCTTGCATGTTAAAACTACCTTTGACATTAACCAGAACATCTCCGCACCCTACATCAATACTAGCATTCGTCCAAAAATGGCGATTTTACGTGAGCAAGGTGTGAACGGGCAAGTGGAAATGGCTGCTGCATTTGACCGTGCGGGTTTTGCTACCTTTGACGTACATATGAGTGACATCATTTCTGGCCGCGTTTCGCTAAAAGACTTTGCTGGATTCGTAGCATGTGGCGGTTTTAGTTATGGCGATGTGCTGGGCGCAGGCGAAGGCTGGGCGAAATCGATTTTATTTAACGCTCGTGCTAATGACGAATTTAGCGCCTTTTTTAACCGTAGTGAATCATTCGCATTGGGCGTGTGTAACGGCTGTCAGATGATGAGCAATTTGCACTCAATCATCCCTGGAAGCGAGCATTGGCCGCACTTTGTACGCAATAAATCAGAGCAGTTTGAAGCGCGCTTTGCCATGGTAGAAGTGCTGGAGTCGCCTTCGCTGTTTTTTAATGGCATGGCTGGAAGCCGCATGCCTATTGCCGTTGCACATGGTGAAGGTTTTGCGGAATTTTCTTCACAATCCGCTGTCCATAACGTGCTGGATAAAAAGTTAGTGACGATGCGCTTTATCGATAATGCGTCGCCATTGAATGGTAAGTCAACGGCAACCGAAGTCTACCCGTTTAATCCTAACGGTTCGCCGCTTGGAATTACTGGCTTAACCACCACAGATGGGCGTTTTAGTATTATGATGCCACATCCTGAACGGGTATTTAGAGCGGTGCAGCACTCATGGCGGCCTGATGATTGGCAAGAAGACGCGCCTTGGATGCGGATGTTCCGTAACGCAAGAAAATTTATCGCCTAGTTTGGTGATCTTTACATTAAGGGAAAAGGTTGTATGAACATATTAAAAGCATTATTTGCAATATTAGCATTAAGTTTTTCGTTGAGCAGTTTAGCACTTACAGATGATGAGTCGCTCGAGTACAGCAGCGCACTTACCGAGGGCAAGTTAAACGTCGTACAAAAATATGTTAAAGCACAACCATCGGCAGTCAATGAAAAAATATTTGGCTGGTCTCCACTGCAAATGGCTGCAAATAAAGGCGATATTGCTATCGTTAAATTCTTATTAAGCAAGGGCGCTGATATTAACTATGTTCACCCAGTAGCTTACCATACAGCGTTTATGCTGGCAGCGTTCAGTAACCAAGAAGAAATGGTAAAACTCTTAGCGGCCAGTGGTGCAGATGTCAACGTTAAACTTAAAGGTGATGTTTCTCTTATTCGCTATTTCCGTGATGAAGGTAATACACACATGGTAGAGTTTTTGACTGGTCTTGGCGTTAAAGATGACGGCTGTGCAGAAGAACAATGTTTTTAGGAATTAAATAAAAAAACCATTAAAATGGTGTTTTTATTAACAGCAAAACGCCATGAAAAATTATACGATTTGGTTTTTGGCATGTCTTTCTATCACCTCAGTAGAACTACCTATTAATGGTAAGGCTGCTGAGGTTTTAGTTTCTACAGAGACCCTCAGCAATTCCGACCACATTCGCACATTGGCTGCCTCGTGCGCTGCTTGTCATGGCAGCAATGGCAATAGTGCCAGTATCACGCCTACCCTTGCTGGCTTAGATGGCGGCTATTTCACTACGCAAATGCTTAGCTTTAAAGATGGAAGCCGCCCTGCCACTGTGATGCATCATCATGCAAAAGGCTTAAATATTGATGAAATTAACTTGCTCGCCAAGTATTTTTCTCAACAAAAGCGTGTGACTAGCAATCCGCCAAAATCGCAAATGCTTAAGGCTGATCATGAAAATTAATCGTCGAGATTTTATCAACCTTAGCCTGAAAACGGCTGCTGCTGCAGGTTCTTTATTATTAAGCCAAAATAGTTTTGCTCGTGCCAGCAAACCACCGCTGGGCCGTGTCGTCATTATTGGTGGCGGCTACGCAGGTACCACTGCAGCTAAGTATATTCGCATGTGGAGCCTAGGTAATATAGAAACTGTCGTGATTGAGAAATCCTCACAATTTGTCTCTTGTCCATTAAGCAACTTGGTATTAGGTGGCAGTAAAAATATTAACGACCTCACTTTTGGTTACGATTTGGTCAAAAAAAATCATGGCATAAAATGGCTGAATGACGAAGTAACAGCGATTGATGCTAGCGCTAAAAAAGTGATCATGAAACGTGGTGAAATTACTTACGATCGTCTCATTATCGCGCCAGGTATCGATATGATGTACGACACCATGCCGAATGTAGGTGCGGCGCTAGCACAGATTCCACACGCCTGGAAAGCGGGCTGGCAAACCGTGAATCTACGCAAACAACTCGAAGTGATGCCCGATGGCGGCGTGTTTGTAATGTCCATCCCAAAAGCACCCTATCGCTGCCCACCAGGACCTTATGAACGCGCTTGCCAAGTAGCGAGTTACTTTAAGAATAACAAGCCAAATAGCAAAGTTATTGTGCTGGATGCCAATCCTGAAATCGTGTCGAAAAAAGGCTTATTCACTAAAGTCTGGGCAGAAATGTACGCTGGCATGATTGATTATCGCCCAAACAATGCAGTAGTAGAAGTTGACGTTGCGACCAAAACAGTGAAGACTGATTTTGAAACGGTCACCGCGAGTGTGCTGAATATCATTCCACCGCAACGTGCTGGCAAACCTGCGCAATTAGCTGGAGTAGATAACGCTGACAAACGCTGGTGCGAAGTAAGCTTTTTAACTTACGAGTCTAGCGCTGCGCCTAATATTCACGTAATTGGCGATGCGATTGATAGTAACCTACCAAAATCTGCACACATGGCCACCAGCCAAGCGCGCGTTTGCGCCAATGCCATCGTTGCACTGATGAGCGGCAACGCCCCCGACCCAGCGCCAGTATTCGCAAACACTTGCTATAGCTACATCAACGACAAACAGGCGATGCATGTTGCCAATGTATACCGTTATGATGCAACCAAAAAAATCATGATTGCAGCAGAAGGTGGTGGTGTTTCACAAAGTCCATCTGAGCAAGAAGGTCAATATGCGAATGCATGGGCAATCAATATTTGGTCGGACGTACTTACCTAACATCATGTTTGAAGCGTTTGTTTCTAAGCTCACTACTTTCATTAAACTAGGGCTTTGTAGCCTTTCCACTTTCACTTGCGCAACTGCAGCTGAACCACCTAACAAACTAAACCTTAACTTGCCAGTAGGGTTCGAAATTCGTATTTTTGCAAAATTAGATAACGAACCGCGTATGCTGGCATTCGATAAAAATGGCAATTTATTTGTTTCAAGTGCAAAAAGTAATCAAATTATCATGCTGCCAGCAGCCAATAAGGACGGGCTTTCCAGAGCACCTGTTTTAGTATCAAATCAACTCAATGCGCCAAATGGTTTGGCATTTGTCGGCGATGATTTGCTGGTAGCAAATCAAGATGGAGTGGTAAAACTAACACAAAGTAACGGCAAATGGTCTGCGCCACAACCCTTTATTAGCGGGCTTCCCAGTGGCGGTCATACACTAAAAACTATTAAAGTGGGTGCTGATAATTTTATCTATATTAATGTGGGCTCTAGCTGCAATGTGTGTGCGGAAGATGACCCTACGCGTGCGACCATTCTACGCTATACGCTGCAAGGCAAGCCTGCTGGCGGGCTTGAAGTGGTCGGGCGACATAACCTAGCACCAATTTGGGCAAGTGGTTTGCGCAACGCTCAAAGTTTTGCTTGGCACCCAAAAACAGGTAGCATGTTTGCCACCAATAACGGCGCGGATATGCGCTCCGACAAAAAAGGTGGCAAAGTAAACGATGAGCTTCCACCTGAACATTTTAATAAAATTGAACCTGGCAACAATTATGGCTGGCCGCATTGCTGGGGCAACGCTAATAATTTAAAAACTATGGTTGAAGATCCAAATTTTCTTGGCACAGATAATTTTTGTAAAAACGCCACGCCGCCCGCCATCACCTTTACATCGCATTCCACTCCAATTGGCGTGACATTTTTAGATAAAAGCCATTTTCCTGCCGAATATAAAAATGATGCCATTGTCGCGCTACATGGCTCTTGGAACCGCGATCAACTTAGTGGGTATAAATTGGTGCGAATAAAATTTAATGGTGAAACGCCTGTCGAAATAGTTGATTTTGCTACTGGCTGGATGAATAATAATCAAGCTTGGGGAAGACCTGTAGACGTTATCGTCGGTCCAGAAGGTGCATTATATGTTTCGGACGACCGCGCGGCTTATATTTACCGTATTCACTATAAAGGCTTATAACTTAGAAAGTACACCATGTTTAAATATATACTCATTTTTATTGCGGGCTTGCTTATTTCCTCATCTGCATTTGCTGAAAAACTGCCTGGCAACATTGCGATACACATCGCCAAAATACATTACGAACACCCGATGCGCATGTTGCACCCATATTTGGATGTTTGGCATATGAAAGGCCCAATGGCGGAAAAAGTAGCCCTTAAAACACTAATAAAACACTTTGTTAACGTGAGCATGTGTAATAACAGCAGCAATGCGGATGTAGTGCTTTTATTAGAACCACAAATGTTTTATAACGCTCAACTACGGGTTTTTCATGCTGAGATTATTGCTAAAGCATTTATCAGCGGCACAGAACCGCCAACGCCTGACAATGCAATTACAATCATTAAAAAACAAGCACAACAGAATGGTGATTTAGGCGTAAAGCCAGAGTACTATATGGAAAAAGCCTACACCAAGGCTATGGACAAAGTGATTAAAAAGCTAGAAACAGACAAGGCTTTTTTAACTGTTTTAAACAAATCAGGGCAAAATCATGCTGAAAGCTTATGTAAGGCATTAGACGATTTACCTGTTTCAAAAATTTATTACTAAACTTATGTAATAAAAATACATCCAACCAGCAGATAAAAAAATATTTACCTAATAATTGAGACCAAAATGAAAAAATTACTACTCGCTTTATGTTTATTTAATATTGCTCACTTACAAGCTGAGACATTACAAACTCAAGCTATATTCCCCGCAAAAATCACTGGCCTTAAAACTCCAGAATCCTGTGTGCAAGCTAAGGACGGCAATATTTATATTTCTGAGATTAATGAATTTGGTAAAGATGGTGATGGCCAAATTAGTAAAGTGGACACTAAAGGCAATGTCACAATATTTGCTAAGGGCATGGATGACCCAAAAGGTTTGGCGATAATAGGTGAAAAACTGTATGTTGCGGATAAAAATCGTGTACTAGAAGTAAATAAAGACGGCACTTGGCAGGTATATGGCGCACAAATGGCTTTCCCTGGCACACCAGTATTTTTAAACGATTTAGAAGCCGATAAGTTAGGCAATTTGTACGTAAGCGATAGTGGTACATTAAAAGATGGTGGGCAAATTTATAAAATCGCCAAAGGTGGCGGCACAATTTCTATCGTCGTAGATAACAAAAACCCACATATTTTGGCACCCAATGGCTTGCTATTTGAAGGCCGTAATAACTTATTAGAAGTGGATTTTGAATCGGGCATTTTGTATCGTGTTAATTTAAGTACAGGTGCAACCACCAAGCTGGCAGAGGGTTTTGGTGGTGGCGATGGGCTAGTAAAAACCAAAGCTGGCAAAATATATATCAGCGATTGGAAAACGGGCAAAGTCTATAAAGCCAGTGCTGGTAAAGCGCATCTGATTAAAGAAGGTTACAAATCAGCCGCAGACATTGCATTGACCAATGACGAAAAATTTATCATGGTGCCAGACATGAAAGCCGGCGAGTTGGATTTTATTTCGATTGAGTAAGTTAGAAATATGCTCAAATGATTTAAGAAAAGCCGCATTAGTTTGGCTGTGTGAGCCCGAGGCCGCCAATAAGGCTGCGGGCGTAATTGCATTAGGCAATATGGATTTTCAGATCAGCACTAATCTGGAACTAACGACCACTGAGCCGATTCCAGGTCACCCAGCCAAACCTGAGCTAATTTCCCCACTGCGAGTTAAAAAACGTTCCATGCGCACCATAGAGGGTCGCGCAGCCTTAATTCACGCCCTTGCCCATATTGAATTTAACGCGATTAATTTGGCATTGGATGCGATTTGGCGATTTGCCAACATGCCAGAAAAGTATTACCGAGATTGGCTAAAGGTGGCGTGTGAAGAGGCGCATCATTTCTCACTGCTTAATGCACATTTACAAACCTTGGGGTACCAATATGGCGATTTTTCAGGTCATAACAGCTTATGGGAAATGGTCGACAGAACCAAGGTAGACGTGTTGGCACGCATGGCGCTAGTGCCGCGCACCATGGAAGCACGCGGTTTAGATGCATTGCCAGCGCTACGCGCTAAACTCGCACAAGCCGGTGATATGGTGGCGGCTAGGATTTTAGATATCACCTTGCGTGACGAAGTGGGTCATGTGTCAATTGGTAATTTCTGGTTTAATTACCTGTGTGAGCAACGTGGCTTAGAGCCTATTTCCGCCTATGAACAATTAGCAGAACAATACGACGCACCTAAGCCACGTCCGCCATTTAACCTGGAAGCAAGGCGGGAAGCGGGCTTCAGCGATGCTGAATTAGCACTGATGATTTAAATCATCATTAAAAAGTTTACGCTGTAAACAAATTAATCACACCATCCAAACCAGTGTGGTTGAGCGCGTAGGTCGCTTGCTGTTGCACAACGGGCTTGGCATGATACGCAACACCCGCACCCGCAACTTTCATCATGGTAAGGTCATTTGCGCCGTCGCCAATGGCAATCGTTTGGTCAACTTTTAAGCCTAATGTTTCACGCAATTTCATCAACTCAAAAGCCTTACGGTGTGCATCTACGATGTCGCCTAAAATATTACCCGTGAGTTTTCCATTCACAATTTCTAAGGTATTGGCTACCGCATAATCCAAACCCAACATGTTTTTTACGTGATTAGCAAATAGAGTAAATCCGCCTGAAACCACCATAGTTTTAATATTATTGGCTTTACAGGCAGCTATCCATTCTTGTGCGCCAGGGTTGGCTCTCAAGCGCTGATCAATGACACGCCTTAATGCGACTTGATTAAGCCCTTTGAGTAAAGCTACACGCTTCTTTAAGCTGGTAGCAAAATCAATTTCACCGCGCATAGCGCTTTCGGTAATGGCTGAAACTTCTGGCTTAATATCCATCATATCGGCAATTTCATCGATGCATTCAATATTAATCAGCGTTGAATCCATGTCCATCACACATAAGCCAAACTGGCTTAAACGCTGTGCATCTGGCACCAGCGCGCAATCAATCTTTTGCTCGTCGCAAAAAGCTTTTACTTGGGTAATATCGGTTTGATTGGTTGGCAAATAATAGGCATATTCGGCAATTTGCATAAACTGGGCGCTACCGCCAATTAAACGATGAATATGAGTGAGATGCGCCATGCCGATGGCACGGCCTTGAACAACTAAACGCATGAAAAGCCTAAATAAATCAAAAGCAAGATTATAACAGTAGCCAATTAAACATAAGATAATAAAAAGCTTGCCTTAATAGATATAGCTTTATACCCACAAACTTAAACCTTTAAACTTCTCACCCCGCCCACCACCACAAATAAACCATGAATTACTATAAGCATACTATTCATTTTGCGCAGCAGTAATTACAACCTCAACTTTATATTGCGGGTTTGCAAGCTTGGCTTGGACTGTGGCGCGCGGCGGTGCATTTCCATGTATGTCGCTTACCCAAGCATCCCACACCGCATTCATGCCAGCGTAATCAGTTAAATCGGCCAAGTATATTTGCGCCATTAAAATACGTGATTTATCGGAATTGGCTTGCGCTAATAGCGCGTCTATTAAGCCCAAAACTTCGCGCATTTGACCATGAATATCTTGGCTTAAATCATTCGCCACTTGGCCAGCCAAGTACGCAACCCTATTAAAAACCGCCATATCAGAGTAACGGCTTTCTACATTAACGCGTTCAATATTCAAACTTTTAAACTCGCCACATCATCCACCACCACCGCAAATAAATCGCGAATGGCTGCCAGCGCGGCCTCGTGCATGGTTTGCGCATCAATCGTTTTGCCATTTGCGCCGATTAAGCTACGCGTGGCACAGGCACTGGCAACCACTGTGGGTTTAAAGCCCAAATTAAACGCGCCACGAGCAGTCGAGTTAATGCACATGTGCGTCATAAAGCCTGCCAGCAGCACATTTTCAATGCCGAGCGCTTTTAATTGCGCCTCCAAAGGCGTCGCAATGAATGAATTTGGGTAATTTTTAGTAATCAAACTTTCACCATTTTTTGGTGCAACTTCGGCTGAAATTTGACCTATCTCTGCCGTCACATCATATGGCGTGCCTACACCTGCATCATGCTGAATATGAATAATGGGTATTTTTAAATCACGCGCCATTTGCAGTAATTTTTGCGCCTCTTTAATCGCAGCCTCTACATTGGTGAGCTGCATCATTCCGTGGCGATAAGTATTTTGGCAATCCACCATAATTAAAGCTGAGTCTTTTAAGGCGGCAGGGTCGTAGCCCATGCCTGTAATTTCACGTAGGGTTTGTGATGCAGTTGTCATATGATTCCTTTTGTTTAAGTTATGATGGTTTTACTGGCGTCCATTCCGCTTTTGCGCGAAAATATCGGATGGAACCAAAAATTACAACTTACATCACTTTAAAATGAATCTACACGAATATCAAGCCAAACAACTCCTACAACGCTACGGCATTACTATTCCGATTGGTGAGGTCGTACAGTCAGAAGAAGCCGCCGCTGCAGCTACCAAAGAAATTGCAGGTAAAGCGTGGGTAGTAAAAGCCCAGGTGCACGCTGGCGGGCGCGGCAAAGCTGGAGGCGTCAAGGTCGTAAAATCCGCAAATGAAG